>DASYAP010000147.1:0-4686 GCA_036501265.1 Solirubrobacteraceae bacterium
GGGGTGGCCTCGGCCCTGAATACCTGGAGCTGCTGAAAAAGCACGGAGAGGCCGGCACCAACCTGGCCGAGCTCGGCGTCGGAACCAACGACCGCGCTCGGCTGACCGGAAAGGTGCTCGAGGACGAGAAGATCCTCGGCACGGTCCACGTCGCCTTCGGCGCGAGCGCCGGGATCGGGGGAACGGTCTCGGTGCCGATCCACCTCGACGCGGTGGTGCTCGAAGCCTCGCTTGAGGTCGACGGCAAAGCAGTGCTGGACGAGGGTCGCTTCGTGCTCGACGTGGCCGCGACACGGTAATCCAGAGCAGTTCGACGGTCTCACCGATGACGCTCCTCGCGGTCCCGAACGTCTCGGCGGGCCGCGATCCACGCACCGTCGCGCAGATCGCCCAGGCCTTCGACGCGCGCCTGCTCGACGTCCACTCCGACCCCGATCACAACCGCTCGGTATTCACGCTGGCGGGAGAGCCGGGGGAACTCGCCCTCACGGTATTCAACGGCGCACGGCGACTCCTCGAGCTCATCGACCTCAGCGACCACGACGGAATCCACCCGCGCGTGGGGGTCATCGACGTGGCGCCGATCGTGTACCTCGACGACGCAACCCGCGGGCAAGCATGCGCCGAAGCGCTGGTACTGGGCGATCTTCTGGGGCATGAGCTCGGTGTTCCGGTCTTTTTGTACGGCTCGCTCGCCGGTGGGCGCACTCGAACCGAGCTTCGCCGGGGTGGTCCCGATCAGATGGCGTGGCGCATTCAAAACGGCGAGCTCGCTCCGGACTTCGGACCCAAAGGTCTCGATCCGCGCAAGGGAGCGGTGCTGGTGGCGGCCCGCCCACCGTTGGTCGCCTTTAACGTGGAGCTCGCCCCACCCGCCAGCCAGAGGGAAGCCAAGGAGATCGCCGTCCTGATCCGAGAGGGTGGACCCGAGGGCCTTCGCTCGGTCCGCGCGCTGGGACTGTGGCTCGAGCACCGAGGCGTCGCGCAGGTCTCGACCAACATCGAGGACTACCGGCTGACGGCGCCACACAAGGTGATCGAGGCGATCGCCCGTCACGCCGCGGTTGCGGCGATCGAGCTGGTGGGGCTCGCCCCCGAAGCAGCGCTCAAGGGGCTTTCGCCCGACATTCCCGCCAGCGGTTTGCGTTCGATCGAGGACGCATTGCGGCGGACCCGTAGACGGGGCTAAATCGCCACGTCTGAACGCCCCGCACATCCCACCGTGATAGGCCCTAAGCTCCACACCTAATGGCTCAAACAAAGCGCAAGCGACGCAACAAGCACCGGGGTACTGCCGCCGGCACCGTTGAGCGGCGGGGCCGGACGTCACGCCCGCCCTCTGAGAAGGAGCGCAAGCAGGTCTCGCGCGCGGAGGCGCGCGAGAAGCGCCTGAGCAGACCGCCGACCTGGAAGTCAGCGTTCACCCGCGCAGGCTTCGCGTCGCTGTTGCTTTTCTTCCTCCTGCTGTTCACCGCGAAGGGAAGCAGCCGGTTCGAGGTGGCGATCATCTTCACGCTTATCGCCCTGGCCATCTACGTGCCCGCGGGCTATTACATCGAGAGATTCATGTGGCGGCGGCGTCAGCGCAAGCAGGCACAGCAGGCCGGAGGGAAACGCTAGTGGCCGCCACCGACCGTGTTCACGGAGGCGACCACTCGTGATCGACGTGCGCATGTTCACGGTCGGACCAGTGCAGGAGAACTGCTACATCGTGCGGGTGAAGGGGTCGGATCGAGGCGTGATCGTAGATCCTGGCGAGGAGTCCGAGCGGCTGATAAAGGCGCTCGCCGAGCTCGGCATCGCAAAGCTCGAAGCGGTTCTGATCACCCACACGCACTTCGACCACGTCGGAGCGGTGGCCGAGGTGGCGACCGCGGCGGAGGCGCCCGTGATCTGCCCAGAACTCGAAACTGCCGTGCTGGCGAACATCATGGACTACGTGCCTTGGCCCGGGTTCGGCCCGTTCAAGAGCTACCAGGCAGATCGCACGGTCGGCGGCGGGGAGGAGCTTGAGCTCGCCGGGTTGCGGTTCGAAGTGATCTTCACCCCGGGTCACAGCCCTGGGCACGTGACCTACGCACTCCCCGACGAGAACGCGATTTTCTCCGGTGACGTCCTCTTTGAGGGCTCAGTCGGGAGGGTCGACCTCCCGGGTGGCGACTGGCCCACGCTGCTTTCGTCGATCGAAACGCTCGTCGACTCGTTCCCCGCCGAGACGACCGTATATCCGGGCCATATGGGTACAACAACGCTCGGCCGCGAGCGCGCCACGAACCCCTTCCTCCGCGAGCTTGCCGCCGACTGACGGTCGTCCAGACGGTGGCCGGCCGGCCGCGATCAAGGCACCGCGCGGCACCTTCGACATCCTCCCGGAGCAGGCAGCGCGCCGGTCGGAACTTGAGGCGCGGGCCAAAAGGGTCCTGGGCGCGGCCGGATACCGACGCATCGAGACCCCCACATTCGAAGCCACCGAGCTGTTTGCACGTGGCGTGGGGGAGGCCACCGACATCGTTCGCAAGGAGATGTACACCTTCGACGACGGAGCGGGTCGCTCGTTGACGCTTCGCCCCGAGGGGACAGCGCCGGTCTGCCGCGCCTACATGGAGCATGGCATGCACAAGCTCCCCCAGCCGGTGAAGCTGTGGTACCTCTCGAGCTTCTTTCGCGCCGAGGCTCCGCAAAGAGGCCGCTACCGCCAGTTCTGGCAGGTGGGCGCTGAGGTGATCGGCTCGGCTGCCCCCGAGACAGACGCCGAGCTGATCCTCCTGCTCGCCGAGCTATTCGAGAGCGTCGGGGTGGGGGAGACCACGCTGCGGCTCTCAAGCCTCGGCACTCCCGAAACGCGAGCCGATTACCGGGAGGACCTCAAGCGCTATCTGCGTGCCCACGAGGACCGACTAGCGCCCGAGGTCCGCGAGCGCATCGACGCAAACCCGCTGCGCGCGTTCGACGCGAGCGACCGCGCCACGCGCGAGGTCATGCGCAGCGCGCCGACGCTACTCGAGCGGCTCCAGCGCGACGACGCCGAGCACTTCGCGGGCGTGCGCGAGCTGCTGGATCGCGCCGACCTTACTTACGAGCTCGATCCAACTCTCGTGCGCGGGCTCGACTATTACACGCGCACGTTATTTGAGTTCGAGAGCTCGCGGCTAGGGGCGCAGGCGGGCGTCGGCGGGGGCGGGCGCTACGACCGTCTTATGGAGGAGCTCGGCGGGCCGCAGACCCCAGCCTCCGGGTGGGCCGCGGGGGTCGAGCGCATGCTGCTCGCCGCCGACCAGCCACCCGCACCGCTCGAGCCGGTCGACGTGTTCGTCGCGGTGGCGCAGGCCGCCGGCGCGCATACCGCTTTCGCCCTGGCGCGGAGCGCGCGCGCAGCGGGCCTCAGCGCGCAGCTCGATCTCGCCGGACGCTCGTTGAAGGGCCAGCTCAGACACGCGGACCGGATCGGGGCCAGCTACGTGGCGATCGTGGGGGAAGATGGCCATGCCACGCTGCGGGATATGAGCTCGGGCAAGCAGCAGGAAATGCCAACGGACGGCGTGGTCGTCGCGATCAAGCAAGGCCGCGCGTGAGGCAGCCCCCGCGACCCAACTCGTATCGCGACGCCTGGTGCGGCGAGCTGACCGCCGAGCGGGCCGGGTCGCAGGCGCGCGTGGCCGGCTGGGTCGCCCGACGCCGTGACCACGGCGGGCTGATCTTCATCGACCTGCGCGACCGGTCGGGAATCGTGCAGCTCGTGTTTCACCCGGAGGCCGCACCGCAGGCACACCGGGATGCCCACCGCCTGCGCTCAGAGGACGTGCTGAGCGCGTCGGGTCCGGTGGTGCGACGAGCGCCGGAAAACGTCAACCCGAACATCAAGACGGGAGAGATCGAGGTAGCAGTCAAAGAGCTCGAGATCCTCTCGGACTCGGAGACACCACCCTTCCCGCTCGACGACGGCGGCGAAGTCTCGGAGACGCTCCGACTCAAGCACCGCGCGCTCGACCTGCGCCGGGCGCCGATGCGCGACGGGCTCGAGCTCCGCCACCGCGTCATTGCGACGATCCGGGACGTGCTCGACGGGCGCGACTTCCTCGAGATCGAGACGCCGTTTCTGACCCGCTCGACACCCGAGGGAGCACGCGACTTCCTGGTGCCCGCGCGCCAGCAGCCGGGGTCGTTTTTCGCCCTGCCCCAGTCCCCACAGCTGTTCAAGCAGCTCTTGATGATCGGAGGACTCGAGCGCTACTACCAGATCGTGCGCTGCTTCCGCGACGAGGATTCACGCGCGGACCGCCTCCCCGAGTTCACCCAGCTCGATCTGGAGATGGCCTTCGTCCACGAAGACGACGTGCTCGAGACGATGGAGGCCGTGATGGGGACGGTGTTCGAGCGCACAGGCTTCGCAGTCCCCTCGCCGCCGTGGCCGCGGACGACGTTCGCCGAAGCCGTGGGGCGTTTCGGCTCCGACCGCCCCGACACGCGCTTCGGGCTCGAGCTGCGTGACCTCGGTGAACCGCTCGCGGGAGCCGAGTTCCAGGTGTTCGCTCGCACGCTCAAGAACGGCGGGGTGGTGAGGGGGATAAACGCCGGTCGGAGGGAGCTGCCCCGCTCTGAGCTCGACCACTTGACCGAGCTCGCCCGCCAGCACGGCGCCAAGGGGCTCGTGTGGGCGTTCGTCGAGCAGGGCGGGTGGCGGTCCCC
>DASYAP010000148.1:0-7472 GCA_036501265.1 Solirubrobacteraceae bacterium
CCCGGCGAGCACGTCCGGGCGCTGCGCGCGGAACCGACGGATGCGCTCACGGACCCCCTCGAGCTCTCGCACCCGCTCGTCGATGCGTCGCTCTGCCCGCTCGAGCGCGGCTGCGAGCCGCGGTCCGACGGGCTCACCAGGCCGATCGAGGTGACCCTCCCACAGCTCCTCGATCTCCTTGATCGTCAACCCCAGCGAGCGGAGGTTCCCGATCGCCTGACAGCACCACAGCGCCGAGGAGTCAAACAGCCGATAGTTGCTCTCGCTGCGCCCCGCGGAGTAGATCAGCCCGCGGCCTTCGAGTTCGCGGATCGCCTTAATCGAAAGCCCGGTCCGGGCCGCGAGCTCCCCGATCGTCATAAGCCGCTCCTGTTCGAGTGTCATTGCGCCGGATCAAATCACGCAGTTTGGCGGCGTGCCGAGGAGGAAGGACATGGACAGGTCTCCGATCGGAAGAGCATGATGATGTCGCGGTGATCGCACCCGCTACTAACTTGCGGAGCCGCGTTCCCGAGCATGCTGAACATGGCTACGCGCCTCCCGCTGGCGAGCGCTGGGCTAACCACGAAGAGCACGCTCGGGCCAGGAATCACGATCACGACAAACGCGGTGGCGATAAACGCCAGCAGTCGACCAGACGAGATCATGCGATTCCCGGTATGTCTTCATACCGCCAGCGCCTCCGCGTGATCCTCGATGAAAGCGAGCAGATCCGCGTTGACCTTCTCCCGGTGGGTGAGGTAAAGGCCGTGAGGCGCGTTTTCATAGACCAGCAAGCGGCAGTTCGGCAGTAGCTCCGCCGTTCGCGCACCGGTCAGCGGTAGCGGTGCGGAGGTGTCGGCGTCCCCCTGGATGATGAGTGTCGGCAAGGAGAGCGTCGCCAGCTCGCCGCGGAAGTCGGTCTCGATGGCTGAGCGCTGGAACTCGATCGCTGCCTGAAGCGTGGTACTGAGCATGTCGGCCTTCGTCCAATCGCGCAGCAACGAGGAGACATCGCAACCGAGCAGCCCGTCGCCGAAATAAGGCGCCTCATTCTCAAGAATCCACCGCCCGAAGTCACGCCGCCACTCGTCTCGGCGCTCTGCGAACAGCTCCCCGTCGACGCCGTGCTCATTGTCTGGCGTTTTGAGCACGAACGGCGTGGTTGGCGCCAGCAGCACGAGCCGCGCAACCCGGTCGCCACCGTGGCGGGTCAGGTAACGGACAGCGTCTCCGCTGCCCATCGAGTGTGCGATCAGCGTCACGTCCCGGAGGTCCAGGTGTTCGAGCACGTGCGCTAGATCGTCAGCGAGCGTGTCGTAGTCATATCCGCGGCCTGGGTCGTCGGAGCGTCCGTGCCCGCGCCTGTCGTAGGCCACGGCGCGCCGGCCGCTGTCCACCACGCTGATCATCTGGTACTGCCAGGCGATGCTGCTTAGCGCCCAGGCGGCGCAGTACACCACGGGTTCGCCCTCTCCCCAGTCGCGAAAGAACAGGGAAACGTCATCGTTGGTTTGAACAAAGCCCATCTGACTTCTCTCTTTCTTGATTCCAGAGTCTGTGCAATAGAAGCTCGCCGCCTCGAGGTGAAAGGCGGCCGTTGCTAGCGGCCTCTGGTCGGGTCGTCGGAGGGGTCAGCCCCGACCTTGCGTCCTTGGGTGGCGTCGTCGTAGGGATCAGTCCCGACCTTGCGTCCTTGGGTCGGGTCGTCGTAGGGGTCAGCCCCGACCTTGCGTCCTTGGGTCGGGTCGTCGTAGGGGTCAGCTCCGACCTTGCGTCCTTGGGTGGCGTCGTCGTAGGGAGCTGACCCGATCGTCCGACCCTGGGTCGGGTCGTCGTAGGGATCAGATCCGATCTTTTGACCCTGGGTGGGGTCGTCGATCGCTTCGGGGGCTCCATCGGACAGGTCCGGGATGGGCGTCGGCCACTTTTCGCTCTTGGAGCGGTCCGGTCCTACGTTCGTGGCGATGGCAGTTTTCATGATGCGTTGTCTCCTTGAGGTATGCGGTTGGTTTGACGCTTCGGTCAGCGGGGAGGACCGTTCGCAGGAGGATGTGACCGGCTGGGGTGAGCTGTCATCACCCTGACCACAGTCACCCCGGCGCGAGTGGCGACGCGCGGCCAGAACACGCCCAGCTCTCGGAGCCCGACACAAGCCGATTGCCAGCGCGCACTCGCGCCGGACGGTGACCATGTTGGTCAGCGGAGCGAGCGTCGGGACCTCAAACCGCTGAGCCGTCGAGCGCGTATGTCCAGTGCCCAGGATCGGTGGCCAGCGGATGCTTACCGCGAGCCACGGCGCCGTTGATCGTCACGCGCGTTCCTCCGCCGTCGGCCGGCTCGAACTTGACGGTCATCTTCTCGTCATTGAGCTTGCGCGAGAGCACGACGAGAAATGGCCACTGAACGAGGGGTCGGTATCTGAGCTTGCCGGCGCCGCGTTCCGTGAGGCGAAGTCCGACGGCCGAGGCGGGCTCGTTGAAAGCGTCCGCGGCTCGGGCGTGGGCCTCGGCTGGAGATTCGCTCATCGAGAGCTCGATGTTGAATGCGCTTGCCATGTTCGGTCCTTTCTGGTTGAGCTTTCGCTCGGGTGCGAGGTTCGGTCAGGTGGATTGGGGGGACCACTTGAAGCGCCGTAGCGCGATTAGCAGCCCGGCGGCGCCCCAGATCGCGAGGATCAGCAGATCGCTACCGGCGATGCCCGAGCCGCTCGTGGCCGGGTCGACGCTTTGAACAGCGCGTTATCGAGGTGGCTGACGGGGAACACACTCGCGATGTCGCGCAGCGTGCTCGACAGCTGGTCGTTGGGGAAGAGCACGCCCGAGATGAAGTACAGCGGCAGGATGATCGCCTGGATGAGCGGCTGCGCTGAGTCCTCGTTGCGGATGAAGCTCGCTGCCGCAAAGGACAGGCAGCAGAAGGCCGCGGCGCCCACGATGACTCCGACCACAAACGCGGGCAGTGTCGAGCTCGGGAGCTGCACACCGTAGACGATCCGACCGATCGCGACGATCACCGCGACCATTGCAATCGCGAGGATCGCGGAGGTGAGCGCGCGGCTCGCGATCAGCACCCACGCGGGCACTGGGGTCGACCGCCGCCGCTGGAGCACGCCACTCTCGCGCTGCGCTGTGATCGTGATGACGAGGTTCACGAACGCTGTCGCGATGATCCCGAGGGTGCAGATTCCCGGCACGTAGTAGGTCGAGTCGTTGATCGCGTGGCCGTGGACGTGGTGCGTGTGGCTGCCAAACAGCGAAGTGAGCAGGATCAGGAAGATCAGCGGCAGCACGATCGTGAAGAAGCGGCTCTGCGGATCGCGCCAGACGCCCAGCAGGTCGTAGCGCAACTGGTGCGCGACCAGGCGGGTATCGCTCATCTGCGCTCGTTCGCCCAACTGTTTTGCGGCGACGCGCGAGTCGCTCACTTGGGCCGCGCCGTCAATCCGAGATAGACATCCTCAAGCGCTGGGCGGCGCACCAGGAGGTCCGCGATGTCATAGCGGTGCTCGGTCGCCCAGGCCGAGAGCGCCCGCAGCGTCGGCATCACGTCCTCGCTCTCGATCAGTAGCTGGCCGGATTCGCCCAGCGCACTCGGCGACCTCGCCTCAGTGGGCAGCTCGCCGATCGCGACCCCCTCGGGCAGGGTGAACGTGAATCTGGTAAGCGGCTCGGTCGCGGCCACCCAGCGTGGAGGGCGATCCCTCGGCAACGATCTCGCCGGCCTTGAGCACGGCGATCCTGTCCGCAAGCGCCTCGGCCTCACCATAAAGTGCGTTGGTCAGAAAGATCGTCTTGCCGAGATCAGCTCGGACTGGCGGGCCGCATTTTGTCGGGGTCACCACTGAGCGCGTCGAATTCGCGGACGCGGTCGGTGGCGATCCTGACCGGTAACAGACCGTTTATCCGGTCCCGGATGGGCCGAACTCGCCGGCGAGCTCTCCCACAGGGTGTACACGTAACTGGGGGCAGCCGTGGTCTTGGGTTCGCTGCCCCGGAGGCTCTCATCGCAGAAGGGGCGCGGATCGTGCGTCGACGGTCTCCGCCAGCTCCGAAGAACAGAGCTAGACCAGCGCGTCGGAAACGCCTAGAGCGTGCCGGAGCAGGTTTCTGGGCCTACGCGCGCCGTGATCTGCTCTCCGGCGGCGCCGCCGCCGGCGTGGAAGTAGACGTCCGCGTACCCCGTGCTGTCGGTATGCCAGCTACGTGAGTCACCGCTGCTGTCTGTGACCGTCACGGTCTGGTGAGGCTGGTTTGAATGCAGGTACACGTCGTAGTCGTGGTAGGTGCTGTTGTATGACGCGGTCACGGTGCAGTGGCCCAGTTGCGGCGAACGCGCGCTTGTCGATGCCCGCGACGGCGGAGGGGGGCTAGGAGCGGGCGCTCTCGCTGCCAGAGCTGTCCAGTTGGTGACGATTTCATGCTGAGCCTGAACGAGCGATATCTGTCCGGCGCAGACTTTCTCTCGCAGCGTGTCTTCCACCGCATCCTTTGGGTTGGGTGAGGCGCCTGGTTCGGGCCAAAGGTTGCGAGGGTCGTTTGTGGCGCCTCCAAGTTCGAGCGGCACGAAGTGGTCGTACTCGTAGTGGCCCATCGAATCGGTGTCCCCGTAGGCCGCGATGCTCGCCGCCTTTTCCTGTTCTGTGATGCTCTCCGGGGGGCGCACTGTGTCGGTCCAACCAGCCACACAGATCGTCTTGGAAATCGTGGCCTGGGTGACGGCCGGGTTTAGCGCGCCCGGCGTGCAAGAGCGATCCGGCCGCTCGTATAGCCCAGAACCGATGGCATGGCAGCTTGAAGGTGCCAGCTGGGACTGCACCACGTTGTTGCTGGCGGTCGAATAGACCAAACCCAGCGGCGAGCGGCGAACCGACACGTGGATATGGTGAGCTGCCCGGTGTGAAGCACGGTGATGGCGCGGTGCGCGCGGCGCGGTCGTCGCCGACGAGGGAGCAGACGCTTGCGGCGACTGGGCGCTAGTCCCACCAGTGCTGCTCGTCGCCCCGCACCCGGCGAATGCCACGGCAACGACGCCGACGAGAAAGGCAAAGACAAGCCGGAGCGTGAAATCCCGACGAGAAATTGCCTCTTCGCGGTGGAAAAGCACCCTCAGCACATGGTGGAGGTCATGATCGGCCTGGGTGAGATTCAGCGGTCTCGGAGCCAAAATGCCGTCAGACCCGATGCAGAAGTTCTGCCTTCTTTGCCTCGAACTCCGACTGGGTGAGCACGTCGGCGTCGCGAAGCTCGCCCAACTTGCGCAGCTGGTCAAGCGCGTCAGCGCCGCGCTCGGGGGCGGATGCCACAGTAGGCGCCGATGACTTCTTCGCCGTCCTAGTTTGAGCGACAGGAGCCGGCAGGGGCGCCGGCAGCGCAACTTTGTCCACCGTCCGCATTACCTCGTCGAGGCGAAACTCGTCCACGGCGTGTCCTTGACCGTTGGCCACGTACAGCACACGGCCGGTCCTCCTGATCTCAGACCGGCCCGCGGTCACCGAGTCGCGAGTACTCGGATTGGCGCGCAGACCGAGCTCTCCTTGGCGCGCCAGCTCGCCGTCGGCGAAGAGATTCACGTACACGGCGAAGCGCTCGCTCGCAAGGGCGATGTCACCCTCGAGCGGGACGCCGCCCAGCTGATGGCCCGTATTGCGGGCGGTCTCGGTCAGGCCAAGGTCGGCAAGCGCCACCACGAGCTCGTTGAGCCACGGGTCGCGGGGACCGCGCCGATGGCGGGCGTGCTCACGCGCCTTGTGTTTCTGTTGCTGGTTTGCGACCACGCCAACAACGACAACCATCACCACGATCGCGACCGACACGTACCAGTACTTGACCGCGAGCCCGATCGCGATCAAGACCAGCAGAGCGGCCCCGCAGCCGCTGCTGCTCCTCTTGTGTTCGACGATGACCCGTACCGGTTGCTGCTGTGACATGTCGCTCCCGCCCCTCTAACCGGCTTCCTCCATCACGACTCGCTCCGCCGCGCGGAGCGAGTCGAATCCCGACCGCAGCCCCCGATCAAACATGAGCCTACGCAAGAGAGCCGGTCTTCGCCCCAGGGGTGCACCCGAGAATTAGCGGCTGCGGACCCGAGGTAAGAACGCGGTTCATCTCGGCCTGTCTGCGCTCGTCATGTTCGTTCATGCGGCCGCCGCGTCACCCGTTGGATTTGACGGCATAGCGAACCGTCCTGCCATCTCGGACTGGCACAACGAGGCCGCTCTCGATCAGCACAGCCAGGTCCCAGGCCAGCAGCGCTTGACCGTTAGCCGCCAGAAATTGCTCAGCGAATCGCGTCGGCTTCTGCGGCGCTCGACGCATGGATCTTGTTGCTTGAGGCGGCCAAGGCTGGCCCCCTCGCGGCTCGGGGAATGGTGACAAGAGAGATCTCCTTCCGTCGTGTGCGGCATCTACGGTGTGGTGCGTAGAAAACCAAACGGCCCGGACAGAACGACAATCGTGCGGCCGGCCTTACCGCGCAAATTGGCGAGTTTGCTGCGGAAAAGCGCGGTCTTTGGACAAGTTTTCGCTCCTTGTCCACATACTTATTGACCGCTACGTGGCAGTTATCGACAACAAGATGCTGTGTATGAACATCCTTTCGACAGGCCATCATGGGTGCACATGGACCGTCGTGTAGAACCACTCAGCCAGATGAAACGACGCCCTTCCTCCCCGTCCGCGCGGCTGCTTCGAGCTGTCGCCGCCGAGCGCATTGACCTACGACGCCGGCGCGATGCGCTGCTGAAGCGGCGTCGCCGAATACAGACACAGCTCGACGAACTCGACGGCGCCATAGCTGAGCTGGATGAGCGCCTCGCACTGATCAGCCGCCTCGGTGACGAACCCCCCGCACCAACGCATCACAGCCCAGGGCCAGAATCCGAGACATCCGAGCGAGGAGGACCTGTCCTGCGCGGACCTGCAATCCGCGCCGCGGCTGTCAAGGCTCTGCTCGCACACCCGCAGCGACCCGAAGCGCTTCACTATCGGCGGTGGTTCGACCTGCTCTCAAAGGCGGGCTCCGACGTTGCGGGAAAAGACCCATTAGCGGTGTTCCTGACCCAGCTATCACGGTCACCGCTGGTCCGCCGCAGCACTCAAAGCGGCGTCTACGAGCTCGACCTTCAAGCGCCAACGCGCCTTCGCCAACAGCTTGAAGACCTCCAAGCACAGCTCCGTAAGCTAACCGCGTCCGCCTCAAGGTCCACAGCCGACCTTGGCTCCATCCGCAGCCAGCGAACGGCCCTAAACCTCGAAATCAACAAGGTCGAAAAGGCACTCCAAGAGGCCCGGGAAACCCTCCGTCAGGATCCCGAAACTCCTGGCCTCGCCGCCGCAAGCTAACGCCGCCCCCCCCAACGCATCTCGGAGAGCATCTTGAGCTGAGAATGCTCTCGTAGATGCGTTAGTCGTCCGGTGTGGCCGGTACAACCGGCGGCGAATCGATGTCGTCGCGCGGCAAGGGTTGGAGCAAGGCCAAGGCGGTGTGTCCGC
>DASYAP010000149.1:0-6852 GCA_036501265.1 Solirubrobacteraceae bacterium
TCCTGCTCGCGGGGCGGGCACTTGCCGTCGGTCGGCGGCGCGCCCCGGTCAGCGCACTGCTCGACATCGGCCATGAACTCCTGCAACTCGCTGCGGGCCTTGAATACCCGGTCGTACTGCCGCTCGGCGTCGCGCGCGGCCTTCTTGTCGGTGCCGTTGCGGACGGCGCGCAGGTCGGCCAGCTCGCCGTCGAGGCGGGTGAGGGTCGGCGCGAGGTGGTCAGCGAGCAGCACCTGGAGGGTCTGGCCGTGCATCCGGTGGATGTTCACCCAGGCCACGAATGTCCTGTTGAGGGAGGAGAGCGGCCAGTGGATGGGCCGGTTTTCGTACATGCCCTTGTGAACATCCTTGAAGAAGTCAAGGGCCAGCCAGTCACGCAGGCTCCGCCTAGTGCCGATCGCCGGACCATACTCAGCCCAGGCTGCGTGCAGCGGCTCCGACGCCGGATGGCCAAGGCCGTCGCGGCGATCCTCGGCGTCGAGCGTGATATCAAGGAAAAGGATCCCGTGGTGCAGTGCGTGCGAAAGATCAGCGGTCGTGGGGTCAAGGATGCCCTCGGAGGTGCTGCCCGCCGGGCCGAAACGGCCAAGGGCGACGCCGAAGGCAAAGCTCAGGTGGTCAGTGGCCGGTTCATGGTCCAACTGCTCGACGTAGTCGGGGAGTGGTGCGCCCTCGTGGCGATCGACGGCGGTCTGTGCCCACTTCTGGGCATGGAGCCACGGGGAGGGGCCGGGGCGGCGGAACTCGACGGAGGGTTCGCGGTGAGATTCGTGAACGCTGAAGGACTGTTCAATGATAGAGAAGACCGATGCTGCGTCCGCGATCTCGAAAACGGGCAGCCGCCCCATGTCGGCGATCGTAAAGTCAATTCCTGGGTTCAGTGCGCTCAGCGTTGAACGCGCTGCAGCCGAGTTCATCAGGCAGAGCATCCCGGCGGTATTTTCCGGGAATGATGTCGGTCCCTTCTTGTCGAAGACACCTGGAAGTCGGTGCGCTCGCGCTGAGAAGGTAGCGCCAATCGTTGCGTGCGCGATCCCAGGCCGGAAGAATAGTGAAGGATCTCGCAGGCGAACGGTTGTCGGGTTGCAGTAAGTGCCGAAAACTCCCAACTCCAGCGCCGTGCGTGACCATGCGACCACGCGCTGAACGGGGTCGATCCACTCGAAGCCTTCTGCGCCCTTTATGTAACTCGGCCACGTGGCCGTTTCGTGCCTCTGCTGTGCCGGGGCCATCGGAGTTGAATTAACCTCGAACCAGCGACGGAGGAACCTTTCATTGTCACCGGTAACAACGCCGGGGAAAATGGAAAACGAGGAACTCGCCAGCGGGAGAGTACGGTACCGATCCAGTTCGAGATTGTCCCACCAGTAGATTAGTGGCCACTCTGGGACGACCTTGAGTGCGGCCGGGTCGAAGGTGCGGCGACCCTCATGGCAGAGAGTGGCGGCACGCTTTCGCTTGGTTCGTTCAGCATCCCGTGATGTATCTTCTCGCGGCGTAGGGCAAAGTGCCCTAGCCTCCAAGGTCGTGACACCACGGGCAAATGCCGACACGGTGACACTGACGACCTCGTCCGGCACGCTTTCAAAGGCCCCCCGGTCGAAGTCCCCGAGCACCTCCAGTCTGTGCATTCCTAGCAGGTGTTCCCGAAGCGCTGTGTACTGCTTGAGGAACATCCAGTTCCGCATGGTAAGCATTGCCGAAACTCCGCCGTCGCGAACCAGCTCCAGCCCGCGCAGCAGGAACGCCGCGTAGAGGTCTGCCTTGCCGAGCGGGTACGTCTTCGTGATGTACTTCGTGTCCGCCATTTTGCCCGTGCCCTGGTAGGGCGGGTTCGCGACGACCAGGTCGTACGTACCCTCGCGGACGAGGCGCACGAAGCGGACGCCTGCGGCGAGCTGCTCGCCGCGCAGGCGGAGGCCGAGATCATCGCCGCTGGTGTGCTTGGCGAGGAATCTCTCCAGACGGTGGAGCAGGGTGGTCTTGGCTTCGTCGCGGCCGATGGCGACCCGCTTGGGTTCCGTGCTGGGGTCGGCGAACATGTCGAGCTGCTCATGCACCGACCGGCTCAGTACGTGCTGTTCCAGGGCTTCGTCCACGACCGTGCCCACCTTGAGCAGGCTGCCGAGGTGGTCGGCACCGCGCAGGGCGTGAATCAGCGTGTCAGTCAGCGCAGCTGGGATGCCGGTCTCGCGCTCCACTTCGCGGCGGAGCTCGACAAGCGCGGGATCGTCGTCGGCCAGGCTTGCCAGGCGCAGGTTCGACGCCACCAGGTTCAGGCGCTCAGGCCGGGCGTCGCGGGCAACCTGCCGGGCCTTGAGCCATAGGGCCGCTGCGGCGATCTGCACCGCCCGTGGGTCTAGGTCGATGCCGTGCAGGTTGTGCGACAGGATGCGCTCGACGATGGCTCGGTCGGACCAGTGCTCCTCGCCGGCTTCCTCCCTGTGCCGGGCCTCCTCCCGGTAGAGCGCCACCAGGAGGTCGAGCGCTACGACCAGGAAGTGGCCCGAGCCGACGGCCGGGTCGAGCAGCTTCAGGTTGCGGATGGTCTCGGGCGCCTGCGCTACGGCGCTGGCGGGGATCGGCTGCGGCAGGTAGTAGGCCCAGCGGCGCTCCGCGTCGGTGTGCAGCGGCATCAGCTCGGTGAGCGTGACCTCGCCTGACGCGCGCTTGGCCCGCCAGTCGGCCCGCCGCTCCTCCAGCCGGTCGAGCGTGCCGTCAGCTTGTACCTCGGGCGTCCACCCATGCTGCTCGCACATGGCCAGCCACATCGGTCCCAGGCTGTTCTGGAGCAGCCAGTCCACCATGTAGCGCTCGGTAAACATTTGTGTCTTGCTGGCGATCTCGTGCGGCTCGACCTTGCCGCCGCCGTTGAGCTTGACGTCGATTGCCTCGCGCTCGGGGTCGTTCCAGTACTGGTAGACCCAGCCAAGCGTCATGTCGTCGGCCCAGCAGCTCTCCAGCGCCTCGGAGTTCAGGGCGTCGATGACGTGCCGGAGCGTCGCCGCCGGGAGCGGGACAAGGTCGGCCACCCCCGACGGGCCATAGAGGCCAGGCAACTCGGTGGCGAGGTCCTCGAAGACCAGCCGCAGGAGGAACGCGTACCCCTCGGTCTCATCGTCACGCACGATCCCGGGGGCAAGGTCCCGGAAATCCAGGTACGCGCGGCTCTCCCAGCCGCCAGTCACCACTGCAGGAGCGCGGAGCGGCTGGCCCGAGGGACCCGATGCCTCCATGAGCCGGAGCAGGATCAGCCGGTTCAGCAGCGTGTAGGCGGCCTGCTTCTCGGCCTCGCGGCGGAAGTCTTCCTTAGACCGGCCCCTTTCGGCCCCGGCGGCGGCCTGTGCCCGGACCTGCTCGGCCATCCACGCCTCCAGCCGTCCGCGCCTGGCCCGGGCAGCCTCGTCCAGCCCCGCTTCCCGGCTGGGCACCGAGAGCCGGTAGGCAGTCTCCGTGGCGGCGTGAAGATCCTCAAGCAGGAGAGCGCGGAGCGACCGGATCGTGGTCGCGAGCGCGTGCTTCGCGCCTGAGGTCATGGACAGGGTTGTCGCCACATCGGTCACAGTAGCCGTACCCGGGCGCCGGGGACATGCTCCAGCAGGCGTCCCCTGATCTCCTCGACGAGCGCCCGCACGTCGGCCTCGGTCGCGACCTCGCGGTTATGCAGCTGCAGGTCGACGCGGACGATCAGCGGGCTGTCGCCAGCGCTCAGTATCTCGTCGAGGAGGTCGTTCGCCTGGCTCTCGGCGCGCTGCAACGCGAGCGTGAACGGGTCCGCCAGGGTGGTGAGCGGTGGCGCGACCGCCTCGGCGGTGGTGTCGGTGACCGCCCCCGTGAAGGGCCGTAGGACGCTGTGCGCCTGATCGGCCGTGAGGGTGCTGAAGCCGTCGCGTGCCCGGACGCGGCCACGGGCCGCCTCCGCCTGCTGCTCCTGCCACTGGAGCAGTCGCTGCCGCTCGGAGCTGTAGCAAGCGCGGATCTCGGCGAGGTCCGGGGCGAGAGCGCCGATGTCGAGCCAGGGCCGGTCTGCCGTCAGGTGCGTGGATACCCGTGTGACGGCTTGCGTGACGTTCACGGGGTCGATGCCTGCGTCCGTAAGCTGAGCCGCCTCGTAGGCGAGTACCCGGTGAGAGTCCTTGACGGCCAGGATGGCGTCGGCCGTCAGCTCCGTGCCGTAGAGCTGGAGGGTGAATACGCCGTCCTGCAGTGCGTCGAGGTGGCTTTTGACCGCCTGCACGGTTGGCCTGGTCTGCCGGGGGTTCCGCAGGCACTTCTCCAGGGCCTCGCCGAGCCTGCTGAGCGCCGCTGGCCCCGGCGGGGAGCCAGGAAGCTGGCCGAGGTGGCCCTGGACGTCGCGGAGTTGGCGCGCGAGGGCCGGGAAGTGCTGCACGACCGCGTTGGCGATCTGGTCATTGTCGCGATCGATGCTGGCCCCGAGGCGGACCTCGAAGAACTTGCAGATGCGTGCTCGTGACTGGGGGCCGATGTCATCCTGGCCACCCGGGAGGATGGTGGCGCGGCGGAAGTCGCGGTCCCGCTCGAACAGGTCGCGCACTCCGGCGTCGCGGATGGCGGTGATCTCGTCGCCGCCCTCGGGCTGCACGCGCACCTTGGTGGCGCGCAGCAGGCCCGCGGCGCAGGTTTTCACGACGTTCGCCGTGTAGCCGTAGGGCGGGCCGCCGAACCGGGCGAGGAGCGCCGTCCCGCTGCACCCGCCCTCCGACTCGATGTAGTCCTGGACGCGGCGCACCACGACGCCGCCGCACGAGGGGACGAACCGTCCTGCGTCGAGCTCCAGGATACCGAGGTCGCCCGTGAGGAACTTGGGCGAGGGGCCGGAGAGGTCGGCCTCGACGAGCTGGAGCAGCTCGGACGGCGCTACCTGCGTCGCGATGAAGTGCGGGAACAGGTCAGGCAGCACCCGGTTAGCCGCTTGGTGGAGCGCGACGGCGAACGTCGTGCCATGGTCGGATGGCGAGATGCCGCGGCCCCGGAAGTACATCTGCCCGGCCAGCCACGCCGCCGCGATGGTGTCCCGGGTGAGCTTGTCGAGGTCCTCGGCGCGGTTCTCCTCTTGCTGGAGCATGAGCTTGCGGGCGGGGTTAAGGGAGTCGCGGCGCGCCTTGTACTTGTTGGCCATGGCGCGGGAGCGGTGCAGCTCGCGCGCGCACTCGCCGACGGTCTCGATGTCGCCGGACACCCAGACGAGGCGGTCGTGGAGTGCTGCCTCGCTGCTCCTCCTCACCCACGTGCTCTCGGTGCGCTCGTCGACGGAGAGGTAGCGGAAGTCGATCACCACGGCAGCGGCATCGCGGGGGTCGAGGAGGCTCACGTCGTCGGCGCGGCGGCCGTCGGAGAACCGTCCTGCCCAGGGGAATGACCGGCCCTGGTACTGCGGGCGGTCGGGGATGGCGAGGAGGTGCCGGAGTCCTTCCTGGACGATCTCGCTGAGGGCCTCGCGCGGGGCCGGGATGTCGCGGCGCTCGCGCTCCCATTCCTCGCCGGCCGAGGACTGGAGCTTGTAGCCGTGCTTCTCCGAGTACCCGAGAAGGTTGCGGCGGCGCAGTTCCTCTAGGGCCTCGGTCACGGCGATGACCTGGTTGCCGCGGTCGACCCGGTCGTAGAGGCACTGTGCCACGAGCCGCGCGTCGGTGGCCTGGTTCTCCTGGATGAGCTCGAGCAGGGCGACCGCCTTGGCGGCCCGGACCAGCAGTTGGTCCGTGTCAGCGGTGCATTGGCTCAGCACGCGGGCCATGGAGCCCTGCACGTCGGCGTCGAGCGCGGTGTGCTGCACCTCGTAGATCTGGTCGAGGGTCACCAGCGCGCCAGTCGGCTGTTCGGCGAGGCGCTGGCTGCGGAAGAGCTCGCCGAGGATCTGTAGCAGGCCGCGGATCGCCTGGTCGTCGCCCTGGGCCCGGGCCGAGCGGGTCCGCAGGGCGGTGGTGATCTGCAGGATCAGGTCGATCTGCCCGGGGAGCATCGGGTAGACCTCGATGAATTCCTCCGGGGTCACCGACTCGCAGCCGTAGGCGTACAGCTTGAGGTTGGGCCGGTTGGCCTCGAAGAGGGCGCGAAGCGGCTCCTCGGCGCCGGGCCGCTTCTGCAGGAGCCGCTTGTGGACGACGTCCCGGATGTTGGTCGGCGCGAGGTGGACACGCAAGCTCGGGGGGAAGCGGTCCTTCGCCCAGACGAGGAAGGAGTCGTCCGCCTCTTCGTCGAGTTTCTGCTGCCCGAGCGCCACCAGCCAGGCTCGTCCGCGCAGCGCCGCACCGAGGGCGGTCGCGAAGGCGCGCAGCCGGTCCACGCGGTCTCGGTAGGCGAGGACGTACTGGGAGACCTCGTCAATGACGAGGAAGAGCGTGGCAGCCGGGCGGCGGAACTTCAGCATGTCGCGGATGGCGGCCACGGCCTCCTCGGGCGACTCAGAACGGGCGTGAGTTCCGCCTCGGCTGGTGAACCAGGCCATGGGATCGGTGTACCGGTCGGGATACAGCTCGCTCATGACGAGCGAGAAGTCCTCCTCGGCCAGCGAGTTGTCCTTCACGTCCGCCCACGGCTTGCCGAGTACCTCCTGCGCCTTCTCTTCAAAACGGGCCCACTCGCCGTCGCGCTCCAGGCGTAGCTCGAAGTCCGCGACGAGAGGCTCGGCGCAGTAGCCGAGGCGCCGCTGTACCTGCCGCACCGCGGCGGCGTGGATGTGCTCGCCGTCGCGCGCGACGGACCCGATGTCGAAGACGACCGCCAGCGGATCGACCCGCTGGCGCAGGGCGTTCCACGCCGCGCGGAGCTCGCCGGACTTCGGCGAGGTGTCCCGTCGCAGCCACGCCTCCGCGAGCGAGCCGCCGTCCGGCA
>DASYAP010000150.1:0-3283 GCA_036501265.1 Solirubrobacteraceae bacterium
TCGTCCTTGGTGTCGACGTACTCGCCGCTGAAGGGCCGCTCGGTGCCCTTGCGCCGCAGAACGTTGTACTGCTCAGGCGTCAGCTGCTCGCGCCACTTCGCCTCGGTTACGTTGTCTCGTCTTGCCCTCGTTTCTCCTTACTTGTGCAGGGGCCCGGCGTCAAGCGCAGGGTCCGGGGTTGTCAGGGTTGAACTGCGGTTGGCTGGTGGTGCGTGCGCGCGGTCGATGATGGGGGTGGTGTGCGCGCGGGCGCCCAGCCTTACTTCGGTCCACGACCCGGGTTGGCTCCGGGCCGGCGACATGATGTTTGATGGGGTGATCCCGCTGGGGGAAGCGTTGCGGCCGCTCGGTCTTTCAGGGCCGTCCACGTGAACGTGGCGGCAGGAGACTGCCGGGAGCTGGCCGCGGCGCATCTGGTTGACGAAGGGCTTGGCGCGCACCGGGAAGATCATGCGGGGGCCAATGCCTCCTCGCCGAGCTCGCGCAGCGTGTGATAGCTGCGCTTCAGGAGCTTGCGCGCGATCGACAGGCACGCGCGGTTAGCGCCGATCCGGTCGGCCGCCTGCTCGTAGTACTCCCGGTCGGGGCTGGTCGGGCGCCTGGCGACCTGCGCGGCCTCGAACAGCGCCCAGCGCAGCGCGGGCGGGCCCTGGCGGCTGAGGTGGCCGGGCGAGCGGCGCTGATCGGACTGGTGCACGGTGATGTCCATCCCGGCGTAGCGGACCGCTTGGCGGGAGGACGAGAACCGGGTGCAATCACCGAGCTCTGAGAGGATCGTGACCGCGACCAGCGGCCCGATCCCGTAGTGCGCCATCAGCCCCCTGCACCCGGCCTGGCGGCGCGCATACGCACGCAGCTCCTTGTCCAACGGTGCGATCTGCAACTCGAGCGCGTCGATCATCCCGAGCGCGACCGTGACCTGCTCACGCGCCGCCGCGGGCAGCGGCTGAGCGGCCAGCCACTCGCGCCCGTCCCCGGTCATCAACTGCCGCCGCTGCGGACAACCCCGGTGATACAGCGTCGCTTGGATCCGCTGCTGCCACTCTGAGCGCTGCTCAGACAGCGTGTGCCGCAGCCTGACCCGGGCGCGGAGATCGAGGATGTGATCCGGCGGGATCCACGACTCCGGCAACCGCCCGATCATCAACAGCTCCCGCAGATGCCGGGCGTCCGCGCGATCGCCCTTCGCGCGCTTCTTCGGGCCCCGCAACCCCGCGGTCTCCGCCGGCTCGGCCAGATGCACCTCGGCGCCGACCCGACGCAGCTCCTCGACCACGAACCGCCAGCCAGTCGTCGCCTCGAGCGCGACCTCGAGCTCCCGGCCGCGGAAACGCGACACGAACTTCCGCACCGCCGCGCGATCAGCCGGCGACACACGCGTGCGCTGCACCTCGCCCGTGTCGGTATCGATCCACTCACCGGTGATCTGCGCTCGATGCTGGTCAAGTCCCATTACGATGCTCACAAGGGGCCTCCTCAAGCTCCATGGTTTGAACGCCTGCGCGGACACATGCCGCGCTTGAGCTGAGGAGGTCCCTACACGTCGGGTCAGACAGACTGCTCATGACATCTTTCGGGCTTCCGTCAAGTTTGACCCCGAAGGCCGGGAAACGATTCAAAAGGTCACGGTGAGCCGACGCGGCGTGATCCTGAAACGTTTGGTCGCCCAGGACGCGAGAGCGCAGACCTGCGCCGAGGCGATCCAGACCGAAGGCCGGGAAGCTAGCTCGAACCCTCCGTGAACGTCTCGGCGAAACCGCCGACGCGCGCATGAACCATAAATGGGTGTTCGATGAACGTTGAGACGCTGGCCAGGGGGTCGCCGTTTGGCCGTCAGCCGTCCGCTCAGCGATCGGCATCTCCGGCACAGACCTAATGTCGTGCAAACGAGGGCGCTCAGGGGCCGGAGCCGAATGCCCTCGGAGGTTGGTCTGACTCGGACACGGTCACGTTAGGGTCAGCGGTCCATGTGCTTCTCACCGCAGGCTGACTTCACCGCGGGCGCGGTGATCGCCGGGCTCGGGGTCCAGACGCTGCGCCGGGTCCGGGTTCGGCGCGAATTGATCGTCGGCGCACTGCCGCTACTGCTCGGGATACACCAGCTCGTGGAGGGGTTCGTCTGGCTTGGCCTCCGCGGCGAGGTCTCCCCGAGATTGGGTGACGCCGCCAAGGAGACGTACATCGTTTTCGCCCACGCGATCCTCCCCGCCCTGGTGCCCTTGGGCTTCACGCTGCTGGAGCCCGAGCGCACGCGCGCGCGATGGATGTGGCCCCTCGTCGGGCTCGGCCTGCTCCTGGGCGCCTATCTGCTCTGGCAGGTCACCGCCTACCCGGTAGGAGCCCAGCTGCAGGCACGCTGTATCGACTACACCACGCATACCCCGAACGACCTCCTCACCGGCGTGCTCTACGTCGTCGTGACCTGCGGCCCCGCGCTGATCTCAAGCCGGCGTTACCTGCGCTGGTTCGGGGTGGTGAGCGTGATCGGCGTGATCGCCGCCGCGCTCGTGCGGGCGGATGAGCTCACCTCCCTGTGGTGCGCGTACGTCGCGCTGGTCAGCGTGCTCATCCTCGAGCACTTCCGCCGTCAACGAGCATCTGAAGCAGCGCCGAGCCGATCCGCCGCCCGGCCAGAACCCGGGCCGGCCTAGCCACCAAGACGATGTTCCGCGCAGCGCTGGTCTGCGACGAACCGAAGCCTGATTCGGCCACCCTGATCGATGGGTTTGGGCGTCCGCTCAGCCATGGGCTTGTGCGACAAACCTGCCTTCGGCGCGAAGCGAGGGAGTCGCCGTCGCGATCGAGACGCTTGTGGCGGACGTAGAGCGGGGCTCTCGCGGCGGCTCGCTTCCCAGCCGACCGATCGGAGGCTGCGGGATTACGTCTATACGGGCCATGATGTTCTAGCGACGGCTTCGCGGCAAGATCGGTGGCCCGGGCGTCGGCCTCGGGTCGTCGCCCTGGTGATTGCTGCTTCGGCGTCAGCGGCTAGCGTCGAGCCCTTAAGCGAGTTGATCCCAAATGGGATAACCGGACTCCGGACCTGCCGCGAGATGCGCGCTGATGGCGAGGAGCAGGCCTGCGCTGCCCGGCTCGACGCGGCTGTGCGGGAGCAAAAGCAGGAGTCCGGCGAATCTGTACTCGGAGTGCCGAGGCTTCAAATTGGGCGTCTCATCAGCTCTGCCCCCGATTGGAGCGGGTGCAGAAGGGTCGCACCGGAGCTCTCGGGACCGAGCACGGCGTCGGCCGTCCAAATCGCTCAGCCCCGTGCGTCGTCTTGGTA
>DASYAP010000151.1:0-7722 GCA_036501265.1 Solirubrobacteraceae bacterium
CCAGACCACGCTCTCGAGCCACGAGCTCGGGCAGCCCGACGTCTACCGCGAGGTCGAGGATCCCTCGGTATACGTGCGCCTACCCGTGCTGGAGGACCACGGGCCGCTCGAGCAAGGCGATGAGCTGATCGTGTGGACGACGACGCCGTGGACGCTCGTGTCAAATGCTGCCGTAGCGATCGATCCACGGCTCATCTACGTACGCGCGCGCACCGGCGAAGATGGGCCGGTGAGCATCGTGGCGGAGGCCTCGTTGGAGCGAGTTCTCGGCGCGGGTGCTCGGGTGCTTGAGCGCTTCGCGGGCGCGGATCTCGAGGGCACCCGGTACGAGCCGCCCTTTTATTTCATCTCGGCGGAGGCGTATGGCCCCCGGGGTCACACCGTGGTGGCGGGTGACTTCGTCTCGGCCGAGGAGGGCAGTGGACTCGTCCACACCGCGATCGCTTTCGGGGAGGAGGACTTCAGGCTCGGCGAACAGTACGGCCTGCAGGTCATCAATCCCGTGCGCCTGGACGGAACCTTCGATGAGCGCATCGGCCCCTACGCCGGGCGGTGGGTCAAGGACGCCGATCCCGATCTGATCGAGGACCTCAGGCGCCGCGACCGGCTGCTGCGCGCCGAGACACTCGTGCACTCATACCCCCACTGCTGGCGGTGTGGTACGCCGCTGCTCAACTACGCCAAGCCCTCGTGGTACATCGCGACCAGCCAGGTCAAGGACCGGATGCTCGCCGCCAACGAGACCGTCACGTGGTATCCGGAGCACATCAAGCACGGACGCTTCGGCAACTGGCTGGAGGGAAACGTCGACTGGGCTCTGTCGCGGGAGCGCTACTGGGGTACGCCGCTGCCGGTGTGGCGGTGCGAGCAGGGACACGCGCACGCGGTCGGATCGCTGGCGGAGCTGAAGGAGCTCTCGGGCGTGGAGTTGAGCGATCCCCATCGCCCCTTCGTCGATGAGGTCCACTTCAGGTGCGCCGAGTGCGGGGGCGAGATGGCGCGCGTACCAGAGGTGATCGACGTGTGGTTTGACTCTGGCTCGATGCCCTTCGCCCAATACCACGCGCCCCAGGCCGGTACCGAAAACTTCGAGCGGCGATTCCCGGCCGATTTCGTCTGCGAGGGGCTTGACCAGACGCGTGGCTGGTTCTACTCGCTGCTGGCCGTTTCGACACTGCTATTCGATCGCTCCCCTTACCGCAACGTGGTCTGCCACGGATTGCTCGTGGACGAGCAGGGACGCAAGATGTCCAAGTCGCTGGGGAACGTCGTCGACCCCTGGCAGGTGATCGAGCGCTTCGGTGCCGACGCCATGCGCTGGTACTTCTTCACGTCGCGCCAGCCATGGGCGGGTTACCGCTTCTCCATGGGGACGATCGAGGAGTCGGTCAGACAGTTCCTCCTGCCGCTGTGGAACACCTACTACTTCTACGTGCTCTACGCGCAAGCGAACGAGCTCGCTCCCCGGGACGGCAACGGAGCCCGGCGGACTTCGACCGACGGGACTCGCGCCGAAGCAGCCGCGGTAGAGCTCGACCGCTGGGCGACCTCGCGGCTGGAGGCCACCGTCGCGGACGTACGCGCGGGGCTTGACGCCTATGACGCGACGTCCGCCGGCCGCGCGATCGCTGCGTACGTGGAGGAGCTGTCCAACTGGTACGTGCGCCGGTCGCGGCGCCGCTTCTGGGACGGCGATGAGGCCGCGTTCGCCACGCTTCAGCGCTGCCTTGTGACGGTCGCAAAGCTGCTGGCGCCGTTCTGCCCCTTCGTCGCGGACGAGATCTACGACAACCTCGACGGCTCGGCGAAAAGTGTGCATCTCACCGACTTCCCTGATGCGCAAGAGCGCGATGTGGACCTCGAGCGGGGCATGGCTACCGCGCGCGAGACGGTGCGCCTCGGCCTCGCCGCGAGGGCACAGGCGCGCTTCAAGATCCGCCAGCCCCTCCGGGCAGCGGTCGTGGTTGCTTCCGGCCGAGAGCGGGACGCGATCGAGCGGCTGTCTGAGCTCGTGCGCGAGGAGCTAAACGTGCACGAACTCCGCTTCGTAGCCGCTGCAGATGAGCTCTCGACAATCGAGGTCAAGCCCAACTACCGGACGCTGGGTCCCCGCTTCGGGCGCCAGATGCCCACCGTGGCGGCCGCCGTCTCAGGCCTGGACGGCGCCCATGTTGCGGCCTCCGTGCGCGAGGGGCGCCCGGTAGCCGTCTCGGTGGACGGGCACGACCACGAACTCGAGCCCGGCGACCTGCTGCTGGCGCTCAAGCCGCTAGAGGGTTACCAGGTCGAGCGCGAGGGATCGCACGCCGTCGCGCTCGAGCTGTCTTTGGACGACGAGTTGCGTGCCGAGGGGTGGGCCAGGGAGATCGTGCACGCCGTCCAGGCGGCTCGTCGAGAGGCGGGGCTCGACGTCTCGGACCGCATCACTCTTTGGTTGCAGGGAGCTAGCGAGCTACTGGCCGCCGCCCGTGCGCACGAGCCCTACATCGCAGGCGAGACGCTCGCGGTAGACGTGGGCTATGACGGCAACACGTACGGCGACAGACCAGTCAGCAGCGTCTGGATCGACGGTCGGGAACTGCGGGTCGGCCTGACCCGAGCGAAAACGCGACCGTGAGAGGCCGAGCGGAAGCCCGACCAGCGTCCTAAGAGGCGGGAGCCAGCGCCGGTTCGAGTTCCGCCTCGAGCCTGCGCTTCGGGTAGGCACCCACGACCTTTTTGACCACTTGTCCGTGGTTGAAGAGGATCAGGGTCGGGATCGACATCACGTCAAACGAGACGGCCGTGTCCTGGTTCTCATCGATGTTGAGCTTGACGACCTTGAGGTTGCCGGTCCGTTCGTTGGCGATCTCCTCGACCACCGGTGCGACCATGCGGCACGGCCCACACCACGGGGCCCAGAAGTCGACCAGAACGGGCAGGTCGGCCTCGAGGACCTCTGCCTGGAAGTTGTTGTCGTTGACTTCAGTGACCGCGCCTGCCATCAGGTCTCCTTTGGTTTCAGGGGTGCTTCAAAAAGTATAGCGAAGGAATCACCAGACCCGTAGGCTATGCCCGATGGCCGAGCCGACTAACACCGAGATCGCCGCGGCGCTCGACGAGCTGGGGGACCTGTCCGAGCTCGACGGCGCGGTCGTTCACCGGGTGGTTGCGTACCGCAACGCGGCGAAGGTGATCCGCGAGGCGCCCGTCTCCGTGACGGCCCTGGCGCGACAGGGCCGGGCGACTGAACTCCCTGGCATCGGCCGAACGATTCAGGAAAAGGTGGTGGCGCTGGTTGACGACGGCGCGATCCCCGCATCTCTGAAGCTGCGGGCAAAATTCCCGCCTGGGCTGATCGAGATAACTCGACTGCCTGGACTCGGTCCGAAGCGCGCGCGGCGGCTCTTCGAGGAACTGGGCGTCGATTCCGTCGATGCCTTGCGTCAGGCGGCCGAGCAGCACCGGATCCAGGGGCTCAAGGGGTTTGGCCCCAAAGCGGAGACGACGATTCTGCAATCGCTTGAGGCGGTCCTGGCCGCCGGTCCCCGCACGCGCGTCGTGCTCGACAGGGCGCTTGAGATCGGCGAGAGGTTGGTGGACGAGCTCCGCGCTCATCCCGCGTCCGAGCGGGTGGAGATCGCGGGCTCGGCTCGCCGTATGACCGAGACGGTCAAGGACCTCGACGTTATTGCTACTGCGACCGACCCCCTCGCCCTGGCGGGCGCCGCCGCCGACCTTGAGCTCGTCGAGGCATCGCAGGCACCGCGCGCGGCCGGCGTGCGGCTGCGCCTTCATACCGGACTCCAAGTCGATATGCGCATCGTCGCTCCAGATCAGTTCGGCAACCTGCTTCAGCACCTGACGGGGTCCAAGCAGCACAACATGGCATTACGCGACGCCGCGGTGCGCAAGGGCCTGCACGTTTCCGAGTACGGCGTGCTCGACGACAACACCGGGACGACCCACCGCTGTGCAACCGAAGGAGAGGTCTACCGGCTGCTGGGGCTCGAGTACATCGAGCCCGAGCTGCGCGAAGACCGCGGCGAGCTTGAGGCGGCGGCCCGCGGGAGCCTGCCGGAGCTGATCGGGTCCGACGATCTAAGGGGAGAGCTCCATTGCCACACAGACGCGTCTGATGGGACTGCCTCGATCGCCGAGATGGCGGAGGCTGCCCGCGACGCCGGCTATGAATATCTGGCGATCACCGACCACTCCGCGAGCTTCGGCTTCGGGGATGAGGTCTCACCTGAGCGCTTGCGCGAGCACATGGAGGCGATCCGTACGACCGAAGTCGAGGGGATCCGTCTGCTCGCCGGCAGCGAGGTCAACATCCTTCCGGACGGCTCGCTCGATTACGACGATGACTTGCTGGAGGAACTCGACTGGGTGATCGCGAGCGTCCATTCGTCCTTTCGCATGAGCGCGGAGACGATGACCAAGCGGATGGTGCGCGCCATCGAGCACCCCCTGGTCGACGCGATCGGACACCCCTCGGGTCGAAAGATTGAGCGGCGTCCTCCTTACGAGATCGATATGGAGGCGGTGATCGAGGCGGCCACGCGGACGGGAACCATGCTTGAGATCAACGCGAACCCAGACCGGCGCGACTTGAACGAGCTCCATGCCCGCGCCGCTGCCGATGCCGGGGTGATGCTGTTGATCAACACCGATTCCCACCGTGTCGGGGGCTTTCGCGTCGCTCGCTACGGGATCGCCACCGCGCGCCGGGCCTGGCTCGGCTCGGCTCAGATCGCCAACACCCGACCCTGGAGCGAGCTTCAAACGGCCCGCAAGCGGGCGCGGACGGCGCGTGGGTAGGCCACGCGTCGCGGTCTTGGGTGCGCTGGTGCTCGGTGCCGGCTGTCTCGCCGTCGCCGGGTGTGGGACGTCAGCGCCTACGGCGACCGGCCCGGCCACAGCGACCGGGCCCGCCACCGTCACCACCCCCGCGACGATCCGGGTCTCGAGTCCCGTGTTTGCGACCGGCGGCCCCATCCCGGTCCGCTACACGTGCCAAGGCGCGGATATCTCCCCGCCGCTGCGATGGACGCCGGTGCCTTCGACGACCAAGGAGCTCGCCCTCTTGATGATCGATCTGAACGCCCCCGGCGGCACGTTCACGCACTGGGTGCTAGCGGGCATCCCGCCCGCAGCGCGCGGTATGGCGGCGGGGCGAGTGCCGCGCGGAGCGGTCGCGGGTCGAAACGGCTTCGGAAAGATCGGCTATGGCGGCCCCTGCCCTCCGGCGGGCAAGCCCCACAATTACGTCATCGACCTGACGGCGCTGCCGAAGCGCCTGAAGCTCAGCCCGGGCTTTGCGAGCGGCGTGCTCGCCGGCGAGCGGCCGGTTGCGGCTGGCGTGCTGCGGGGGACCTACTCGCGGGGGTGAGCTTCGTAGCGGCCGCCAGAGGTTCGGTCGGAGGAGGCTGCTTGCCCAAAAGCCGGTACCACGGATGCCATCCCCGCTGGATGCCCACGAACCACAACAGTCCGATCGCGCAGAGGATGCAGGCGATGAAGAAGTTCACCCGCAGGCCGAGGAAATAGTTCGAGTAGTCGATCCGCTGGGTTTCCTCGAATATGCGGAAGGCCGAGTAGCCGGCAACGTAGAGCGCGAAGATGCCGGGCGGCCGGATGCGGTCGCGATGCCGGCGCTGTAGCCACGCCAGGAATCCCGCCAGGAGCAGGTTCCAGATCAACTCATAGAGGAAGGTGGGCTCGAAGGTCGCGTACTGGAGAAAACCGGGGGGCCGGTGGGCGGGCGAGATCTTGAGCGCCCAGGGAAGCTTTGAGGGCGCGCCGAACAGTTCCTGGTTGAAGTAGTTGCCGATTCGGCCGATGGCCTGCGCGACAAGCAGGCATGGCGCCGCACAGTCCATGAGCAGGCGCATGTCGGAGCGGGGCATTCGTTTTCGGCGAACGCGCCATAGCCCGCACAAGACCCCGGCGGTGATCCCGCCCCAGATCCCGAGGCCCCCCTTCCAGATCGCAAAAGGGCCCCACCAGTGCGGTGGGATTTGCGACGGCGTGGTGATGAGGAAGTAGATCCGCCCGCCGATGAGACCCGCCGGGAAGGACCACGCCGCCAATTCGTAGATCAGCTCGCCGCTGCCGCCGAGCTTCACCCAAAGCCAGCGCGAGACCACGATCGCGGCCGCGACGGCGAGTACGTACATCAGGCCGTAGGCGTGTATGAAGAGGGGGCCGATGTGGAACCCGTTGGTGGACGGACTGGGGATGTAGGCGATCAGCGCGTGCATTCAGATACGTGGCTGGGTGGGTCGAGAACCTCGCTGCGCCCCGTTGAGCTCGAACAGATTCGAGCGAAATCCGGGAATACGCACGAGCCTGATGGGCTTGATGGGAGAGGTCTTGTCGATATAGAAGCGCGCGCCGTCTCGCTCCTCGATCGCGGTTACGGCGGACGCTTGACGTCTCCAGGCGAGCGCCCAAATGATGGCGAATCCGGCGGCGATCCCGGGCACCTGCGGCAAGAGAAAGGAGAGCACTGCAGCACCGAGGGTGCACAGGAACAGGGGCCAGAGCCGGTTGAGTACGGTGCGCCAGGGACGCACCTCCGGCAACGTCGTGGGCATGCGCGCGCCGGCGAGCAGGTTTGAGATCGATTCGGTGGTCTCCCGCCTGCGCCCGATCCACATCCCAAGCAGCGCCGCCAGCACCCACCACCCGGCGGCCACGGCCACCACTCCCTCCTCCTGGTTCGTCACCGCGGCGGCCACCGTCACGGCGGCGAGCACGCTTGCCGCCCCTGCGCTGATCAAGACCGTCGTGCGGAGGAAGTCAGTGAAGCGCACCGCCCTAGACCGCCACCAGCGTCTCGAGCAAGCGCCTGACACCGTCAGTGCCATCGACAAGAAAGTCCGTCTCCTGCGCCAGCTCGGTGGGCCCTTCGTCCGATCTGACGCCGACGCGAACCGCGCGGGAGATCGTCCCGGATTCAGCGAGCTCGGCCAGGGCGCGGAAGGCGTCGATGTCTGTGCGGTCGTCGCCCACGTAGAGGGCGACGTCCACGTCGGCGTCGCGTATCAGCGCCGCGATCCCCGACCCCTTGTCAAAGCTGACCGGGGGGCGCACCTCCAGCACTTTGCGTCCCCAGTGTGGGCGGAGCCCGGCGTTCTCGGCCTCGGTCGCGATTGTCTCGACGGTCGCCCTTGCAGCTTCCTGGTCTGGCGCCGCGCGCCAATGGAAGGCCAGGATCGGGCCCTTGTCCTCGATCCTGACCCGCCTGCGCCGCAACTCGGCGAGGTCGAGGTCACGGCCGAAAGCCGCCACCCGGTCAACCCAGGCCTTGACCTCGGGGTCAAGAGCGGGGTCAAGCCATCCGGGACGCAAGACCTCGGCTCCGTGCGAGCCGAGATAGGTGACGGTTCCTACGGAGACCATGGCGCGAGCCTCGGAGGCGCGGCGGCCGGTCACGCACGCGACCAGCGCGTATTTCTTGGCCACCTCGATCACGAGCTGGCGGGTTGGCTCCGAAACGTGCGCATCGGCCGCGCGATCAACGATTGGAGCAAGGGTTCCGTCGATGTCCAGCAAGACCGCTGCGCGCGCCGGATCGTTGCGGAGTGGCGCCAGAGCGTCGGGCAGGAGGGCTGCAGACACCCATCTAGTATGCCCGCTCATGACTCAGGGCTTGGACAAACGCCACGTGCTTAAGCTGGCCCTCACGAAGACGACCGCGGAGGCATCTAGCGGTCCGCCCGGGCGGCGAACCGCTCC
>DASYAP010000152.1:0-29067 GCA_036501265.1 Solirubrobacteraceae bacterium
GCCCGAAGCAGCCGCGATGCGCTCGCCAACGCGCTCGAGCTGTGCACCGAGACTTCCCTCACTGAGGATCGCGGCCGCCGTGTCGGCCAGAAGGGCCGCCTCCCGCTCACGTGCGGTGGCAACCCGCGCCCGCTCCTCGGCCTCCGCGGCGCGCTGGCGGGCAACCCCGGCAAGCCGTCCTACGACAACCGCGGCGATCAGCAGCACCGCGAGCTCCACGACGTCCTGAGAGTGGGCGATCGCAAACCGGTGTCGCGGGACGATGAAGAAGTAGTTCAGCGTGAGCACGCTGAGAATCGACGCGACTAGAGCCGGGATCTCCCCCCGGCGGATGGCCAGAGTCAGAACCGCTAGCAGATAGACGATTCCCAGCCCGGCAGCGGGCGCTGTCGACTGCAGCGCGGCGATCACCCCGGTGGCCAAGCCCACCGCGACCACGATTTCGAGCGCCGTCACCGCCGCCGAACGCACAACGTCCTGAGAGCGACGAGGTTCGTGCCGAGGCGTGTAACCGAACAACTGAAACCTTCTTGAAGGGAACGGCTGTCCTTAAGGCTAGCCGTCAGCCGCGGACGCGACCAGGGATGCGCAGCCCGCTTGACGGCTTGCCGCCGTTCGAGGCGAACTGCGAGGCAATCCTGTCCTCCAGGCCGGGATCCAGAATCAGCAGGACCTGGTCGCCGGCCTCGATGATCGAGTCGGATTGAGGCACGAAGCCGCGGCCGCCTCGCAGCACGGAGATGATGAGCGAGCCGTCAGGCAGCACCACGTCCTTGACCCGCTGACCTGCGGCCGGAGATCCCTGGCCCACCTCGAGCTCGATGATCTCGAGCCGCTCCTCTTCGAGGGCCAGCAGCTGGATCAGGCCGTATGCCGGTACTTCGTGCTCGATCAACCGCAAGATGAGGTCGGTGGCAGACACTGCCGGCTGCACTCCGAGCATCTTGAAGTGCTGGAGGTTGCGTGGATTATTGACGCGCGCGACGATCCGGCCCACGGCGTACTTCTCCTTCGCCACCTGACAGATGATGATGTTGTCCTCGTCGTCGCCGGTGACCGCGATCACAAGATCGGCGCGCTGGATTCCCGCCCGCTCCAGTACCCACAGCTCTGTGGCATCGCCGTACTGGACGACGTGCTCGAGTTCCTCCTCGACAACCCGGTAGCGACGATGGTCGGACTCAAGCAGGGTCACTTCCTGGTCGTTGGCCATCAGCTCGCGCGTGAGGTTCCAACCCACCTTCCCAGCTCCGGCGATGATCACGTACACGGTCCCCTCCTTGCCCTAGGCGGCGAGCGCCGCCCGCGACGCTTGCTCGATCGCTTCCTGCGTCGGGGAGATCGTATGCAATCCCTGCTCCGCGTACCAAGAAGCCCGGCCGGGGTCCGCCACTCTGACGACCACGCGTGGCACGTGGAACCGCTGCTGGGCGATTTGGGAGATCACCAAATTGGTGTTATCCCCGCTCGTGGCGGCAAAGAAAACATCCGCGCGCTCGATCCCCGCCGACAGGAGGGCATCGATTTCCAGTGCAGCCCCGACCGTGAATCTGCCGCCGGCGTCCTCCCAGGTGGTGAGCTGATCCTTGTCCAGGCGCTCGTGGGAGAGCGGATCTGAATCGATCACGGAAACCTCGTGGCCGGCCGCAAGGGCGCGGCTTGCGACGGCGGATCCCACCCGCCCGGCACCGACGATGAGGATGAACATGGGCAGAGGACTTTAGCCTTCCCATCGGCCGAGCGCTGCAAGCAATCGAGCCTGTAATGAACCGAATGGGTGGTGCGCGCCGGCGGCCCGCCATTAATCCTTTTTGTGGTCGGGTTTTGCGGCTAGCCTGGAGGGGCGATGACAACCGAGTTCACCCTTGGGGGTGTGGCCTCTGATGGGGGGTGGGATTACGCCGCGCGTGATGTGGCGCAAGCGTAGCCTTCATGAGGCCGCGCATAAGGTGGTGAACGACGAGCCGACGCAGCTGACCGATGGGGCTGCGGCGCCGTCCAAGCCACCGCAGCGTAAGGTCCTGCATGAGGCGGCCCACAAGGTAGGGGCGTACGAGCCGCGCGGTCTGAAGAAGCCCGCACCGCGAGTATTCGACCCCGATCGCGACGTGGTCGCCCGGGCGGGCAAGGCGATGCTCGCACTCGGCGCGCTCGGCGTCGTATTCGGAGATATCGGCACGAGCCCGCTCTACACCGAGCAGGTCGTCTTCACCGAACATAGGTCAGTGGTTCACGCAACGCCTGCGGACGTCTACGGGATCGCCTCTCTGATCTTCTGGGCGCTGGTGATAATCGTCTGCGTCAAGTACGCCGGTTTCATCATGCGTGCGCACAACCGCGGGGACGGCGGCATCCTCGCGCTGACCGCGCTGATCAGGCGCTGCAAGGTAGTTCACCCGACGCTGTTCATCACGCTCGGGATCTTCGGCGCCTCGCTGTTCTTGGGCGACGGGATGATCACGCCGGCCATCTCGGTCCTGTCCGCGGTGGGCGGCTTGAAGGTAGCTACCCCCGGCCTCTCTCACGTCGTTGTTCCAATTTCGCTGGCGATCCTGCTGTCTCTGTTCGTGGCACAGCGCTGGGGCACTGGCGCAGTTGGCGCGCTGTTCGGTCCGGTGATGCTGTTCTGGTTCGCAGTGATAGGCGTGCTCGGCGCGCACGAGGTGGCCCAGCATCCTGGAGTCGTTCAGGGGCTTTCACCCAGCTACGGCATTCAGTTCATAGTGGACCATGGCGGGGCGGCTTTCCTCACTCTGGGCGCCGTGGTGCTGGCGGTGACCGGCGCGGAGGCGCTTTACGCGGATCGCGGTCACTTCGGACCGGCGCCCATTCGCCTCTCGTGGTACTCGGTGGTCTTCCCAGGGGTCCTGCTCTCATACCTCGGTCAGTCCGCACTGATCCTCCAGCACCCCACGCTTGTGAGAGGCGCGAACTTCAACCCGTTCTTTCAACTCGCGCCATCATGGGGCCGGCTCGCGTTGGTCTTCCTCGCGAGCGCCGCAACGATCATCGCCTCACAGGCCGTGATCTCGGGGTCCTACTCGGTGGCGAGGCAAGCAGTCCAGCTTGGGTTCATTCCCCGCTTGAAGATCTCCCATACCTCGAGTCAGGAGGGCCAGATCTACGTGCCGGCCATCAACTGGGCGCTCTGTGCCGGTGTGGTCGCACTTGTGCTGATCTTCCAGAGCTCCTCGCGGCTCGCAGAGATCTACGGCGTCGCCGTCACCGGCACCTTCATCCTCGACACCGTGCTGTTCATGGTCGTCGCGCGGATGGCCTGGCAGACGTCGAAATGGAAGTTGATCCCGCTCGGAGCGGTGCTTTTGCTCGTCGAGGTCTCCTTCTTCACATCGAACCTGGCCAAGATCGGGCACGGCGCTTGGCTTCCGCTGGCAGTCGGAGCGGCGCTGTCGACGGTGATGATCACCTGGCGTAAAGGTCAACTCATCGTGTCTCGGAATCGGACCGAGAAGGAGGGACCGCTGGACGGATTCCTCGAGACGCTGGCCTCCAGGGAGCCTCCGGTACGACGGGTACCGGGGACCGCGATCTTTCTCAATCCGAGCAGGGACACGACACCGCTGGCACTCCGCGCCGAGGTAGAGCACACGCACGCGTTGCAGGAGCACGTGGTGATCATTTCGGTCGATCGAGTCAGCGTTCCGCACGTGGACAGGGAAGACCGGTTCGTGGTCACGCACATGGGGCATGGGCTCTTCCGCGTCTTTCACGTCGTCGACCGAGTCGGTTATCGGGACAAGATGGACGTGCCCAAGGCGCTTGCGTTGGCTCGCAAGCTCGGCCTGCTCCCGCGCAATCTGGATCTCGAACACGCCTCGTATTTCGTCTCCCGCATGACGATCACGCCAACCGATGCCCCGGGCCTGGATCGCTGGCGCAAGAAGCTGTTTGTGACCATGGCTCGCAACGCGGCCAGCCCCATCGAGGCCTTCGCCCTGCCCAGCGACCGCACGGTGATGATGGGGTCGCAGGTAGGCGTCTGAGCACCTGAGACGGGTCGGGGCGTTCGCGCCGGGAGCAGAGAATCCCATTGTCGAGCGGTCACATTCGATGGCGGCGTCGTGTCATAGGAGTGACCGACACTTTTCTTGATGTGACAAGGAGAATCCCATGAAAGCCGTCCGCATGCATAAGCCCGAAGGCCTCGAAGGCATCGATGGGCTCGTCTACGAGGACGCCCCAGATGCCCAGCCCGCAATCGGCGACGCACTCGTGCAGGTGCGCGCCGCGAGCTTCACTCCGACCGAGCTGACCTGGCCCCTTCAAACCGATCGAGCCGGGCACGACCGAGGGGCGCTGATCCCGGCCCACGAGGGGTCAGGCGTCGTGGCCGCGCTCGGCTGGGGCACCGCCGGCCTGTCGGTGGGCGACGAGGTGTACGGCCTCATCGACGGGTACCGTGACGGGTGGGCCGCCGAGTACGTGGCGATCGAGGCTCGTAGCTTGGCGCCCAAGCCAACGACGCTTGATTTCATCGAAGCCGCGGCGATCCCCCAGGCGGGGCTCACTTCGTGGCAGGCGCTGTTCGACCACGGCCGACTGCAGTCCGGTCAGACGGTGGTGATCCACGGCGCCAGCGGCGGGGTCGGATCGATCGGGGTGCAACTGGCTCGCTGGGCCGGCGCCCACGTCATCGGAACCGGTCGGGAGGGCGCTCGTCAGCGCGTGCTCGACCTCGGCGCGCATGACTTCGTCGATGTCGAGCGCGACGGCTGGGAGACGAGCATCGGACAGGTCGACCTGGTCTATGACGCCATCGGCGGGGACGTGCTCGCCCATTCCCCGGCAATCGTCAAGCCCGGCGGTGCCCTGGTATCCGTCATGGCTCCCGCGCAAACAGATCGAGACGACATCCGCACCGTTCACTTCGTACGTGACCCGAGCGGTGTTGAGCTCCGTGAAATCACTCGCCTTGTCGATGAGGGCGTGCTGCGACCCACAGTCCGCGCGGTCTACCCGCTCGCTGAGACACGCGATGCCTTCATGGCCAAGTCGACCCAGCACATCCAGGGCAAGGTCGTGCTGACGCCCTGACTAGCCTTGCGGCCTTCAGCGAGATTGGAGGAAGCGTATGAGGGTCAACGCGGCGGTCTTTCGCTAGCTGGTTCGTGGCGCCAGTCTGGTGTCGACAAGCAGGTCCCCGAAGCTGAACTTCTGTTTCTCGGGGGCGAGCTTGACCAGGCTCGGATCCGGACGGAAGTGCGTGTGCAGGATCGAGTTCGGGGTGTCCCACAGCACCCGGATAAGCGGTAGCGCGGCGCGGACTGTCACCGTCGCCCGACAGGCGCGCCAGCGTTCGGCGCAATACTTGCGGCATGCTGACTGTCTTCGGAGCGTGCGCTGTCACGTTCATGATGCTCATGTACGCGCTCGAGCGCCGGCACTCGGGCTTCATCCTCGCGTTCGCGTGTGGCTGCGCGCTTTCGAGCGCATACGGCTTTCTCGCTGGGACGTGGCCGTTCGGTGTTGTCGAGGCCATTTGGTCGTTGGTGGCTCTCAACCGCTACAGGGCCGTGCGGGCCAAAGGCCCCTCTGCCGTCCAGACTCCCAGCGCGATTCCGGCGACCGACGAGTAAACGGCGTCAGACCCGCCGGGCGCTAAACCGCTGGCTAGACCCGTGCTGGGTCATTTGGCCACCAAGTGATTCTCGCTCAGGCGGCCGTCGGCGAGACGAAGGGTCCGGTCGCTGCGCTTGGCCATCGCTTCGTCGTGGGTCACGACGAGGACGGTGGTGTCGTGCGAATGGGCGAGCGCGCGCAGCAGTTCGATGATGGTGTCGGCTGTCTCGGAGTCAAGATTTCCGGCTGGCTCGTCGGCGAGGATCACCTTGGGCTTGTTTGTCGGCGCTCTGGCGATGGCGACGCGTTGTTGCTCGCCGCCGCTGAGCTTGCCCGGCTTGCGCGACTGCTTGCTCCCGGTGAGCTCGACCTGATCTAACAGCTCTTGCGCCCGTTTCCCGCGCTCGCTCTTGCCGACGCCAATGAACTCCATTGGGAACATGACGTTCTCCGCGGCGGTGAGGTTTGGTGTGAGGTTGTAGCTCTGAAAGACGAAGCCGACGGCGTGTGCCCGGTAGTCGTTGAGCTGGCGGTCGGAGAACCGGGTGATCTCGTCCCTATTGACCTCGATGCTGCCGCTCGTGGGCTGCTCGAGACCGCCGAGCAGACTCATGAGCGTGCTTTTTCCGCTGCCGCTGCGGCCGACGATCGCGACGAACTCACCGTCAGCGGCGGTCATCGTCACGCCGCTCACAGCGGTTACTGCGCCGACCCCGTGTTTGAAGCAAGAGAGGTGACTAAGTCGTTCGGCTCCGGGGTTACTCACTCCTTAGGGCTTCTGCCCGTTGGATCTTGGTGATGAGATATGACGCTGCTGCGCTCCCGAAAGCAGCGATCAGGAGGATGCCCCCAGCCCGATGAGAACGTCGGGCACGCCGGCCGTTGTATGCACGTGCGAGAGGTGTTCGAGCGCCGGGTTCCGCACAGCGAGCGGGTCTACCCAGGAGTTCGAGTTGCCGCTATCGCTGACCAGGCTGGACGTGATTGAGCTTGCGCCGAGCGCGCCGGCGAGGAGGCCGGCGACTCCACCGAGCGCAGTGAACGTCAAGGCCTCGGTCATGAACTGATACGTGATGCGCCCGTTTGGGGCACCGATCGCCTTCAGAATTCCGACTTCTCGGTTCCGTTCTCGGACGATCATGACCATGACCAGGAAGCTGATGATCGCCGCGGCGCCCACGGCCCCGAGCAGGCTGTACAGGGAGAGGCTTTTAACGCTGTTGAGCGGCGCCAGCGCCTGGTCGACCTGGGTGATGTCGCTCGTGACGGTCGCCGCGGGTCCGAGGGCGAGGGCGATCTCTCCTGTGACGTCGCTCAGGTGCGTGAGGGAGTCCACGGTGGCAACGGCGCTGGCAACGTCGTGGTCGCGGTGGGTGAGGCGCTGTAATGTCGCGAGCGGGACGACAACCGTGTCATTGCCGTTGTCCGTGTCGCTCTCGAAGATCGCTTTGACGGTGAAGCGCGCCCCATAGGCGGTGAAGGTGGATCCCACTTCCAGCTGGTTTCTCTTCGCGGTCTTCACGCTGACCATGGCGTCGTTTGAGTCGCTCGTCCCAGCGATGGGGTGCCCGGCTGCGATCGTGAGAGTCGAGGCGCCGATGTTTATGGGTAGACCGGGTCGTTCGTGCCGACGAAGCTGACCGGCTCGCCGTCGTTGGTTGGCATCAACGGTTTGGCGCTACCGGCGGGCTGGTTGGTTTTGCCATCGGGTTTCACGCTGCCGGGGAGCGCCTTGTCTAGGTTGGCCACGTATCGCAGGTGCGCGACCTTGCTCAGCTCCGCCGTCGTGAGGTACTTGTTGGCTGTGCTTCCGGCGGCGTAGCCGGGCGGGGCAATGTTGACGGTGTTGCCGATCGAGGCGAGCGTGGCGTCGATCTTGTTCTGAACACTCCTGTGGCCGATCAACATCACGAAGCTCAGTCCGATGCTCAGGCCGAGGATGGCGACGATCGCAGTCGTCCGGGTCGCGTTGCGGAACGCCTTGCGGATGCCCCTGCTGACGACGCTCATAATGCGTTCGCCATTCGCTGGCCCCGTCACGCGCTCCGGAGGACTTCGGCGGGCCGGACGCGGCTGATCATCCAGGCAGCGGCCGCACTGGCGAGTGCGGCGACGAGAACCGCAGCAGCCAGGGCCTCAAGGATCACCGGCAATCCCACGTGCGCGTTGATCTCGGTCAGCTCGGTGAGGGTCGGGGTACCCGCGCCGAACAGGCCGCGGGCGCCCGTCTCTGAGGACACGCCCCTGTGGGAGACCAGCGACGAGGTCACAGGGCTCGCCGCGATGATCCCGATGACGAAGCCCAACACCAAGCCGAGCAGCGTGAAGGTCACAGCCTCGGTCGTGAACTGCGCCATGATCCGGGCGTTCGGGGCGCCGAGCGCCTTGAGGACCCCGATCTCGCGCTTGCGTTCCCGCACGATCATCACCATCACGAAGAACAGGATCACGACTGCCGCCCCGACCGCCCCGACGAGACTGTCGAGCGCGATGCTTTTCACGCCGTTGAGGTCGCTGACCGCCTGCTGGGCGTCGGACACGTAACTCACCACGCTCGCCCGCTTGCCAAGGGTGCGATCGATCTCAGACGTTACCTTCGAGAGCTCGGTGAGCGAGGACGCGGTGACGACCGCCGCAAAGACCAGGCCGGTGTCTCGCTCCAGGCGCTGAAGGACCGGCAGCGAGGTTATGACGGTGTCGTTGCCCTGCTGGCTGTCACTCTGAAAGATCGCTGCGACGGTGAGGGACTTGCCATAGGCGCGGAAGGTCGAGCCGACGTTCAGCCCGTTCTTGCGCGCCATCTCCGTGCTGATCATCGCGTCGTACGCTGAGCTCGTCCCCGAGATCGCGTGGCCGCTCACGATCTTGAGCGTCGAGGCGCCGATATTCACTGAAGCCGTCGGCTCGGTCGAGCCGGAGAGGTAGATCGTGAAGTAGCTAGGCAGCAGAGGAGTGCAGGGTGCCGGCTGACAAGCGAGGCCCTGCGTGGCGAGCGCCAGGGTCCCGGGGTACTTGAGGCTCGTCGAGCCCTGCTTGACGGGCCCGGCCCTCGAGCCGTGGTGAGCCCCCAAGCGCTTCGCGGCGTTCGAACCCGTGCCGGTCGCGCTGCGCGGGGGCAAGTCACGGGCCTTCGCCGCGCCATTGAAGTACTCATCGAGTCCCGTGACCCCGTGCAGGCGCGCTATCGGCGCCAGCTCTGCGGTCGAGAGGAACTTCCCGAGCGGCCCGCCGGCGGAGTACCCAGGCGGCCCAATCGTCACGGTGTTGCCGACCGAGCTCAGCGCCGTCGAGGCGTTCTTGCCAACGGCACGGTGCGCGATCAGCATCACGAACGCGAGGCCGATCGCAAGCCTCAGGATCAGCACGATCGAGACGGTGCGCGTCCGGTTGCGAAACACGTTGCGGATGCCCCGGCCAGCGACGCTCATCGTCTCGTTCGAAGGCCAGACGGTTCTGTATGCGTGGGGTGGTTTCTGCTCATGCCCCGTGTGTAGCCAGGTCGGGAGTGCAGCCCCGTAACGGCGTTGCCTTTTTGCAACCGGCAACGCGGGATCCTGGGAACGTGCGTTCCCCTCCGGGCTAGACTCCATGCGGTGTCGCTTGTTGTCCAACCGTCGCTGTTTGGCTCCTCGGGCGACCTCGGCCTCGCCGACCTCGGCGCGGCTGTGGAGCGCCGGCGACTCTCCGACGGCGCCTGGGTTGACCTGCGGCCGGCCTTCGTCACCGCGGCCGACGAGTTGTTCGCCGAGCTGGCCAGCACGGTGCCGTGGCACGAGGAGCGGATGCACATGTACGATCGCACCGTGCGGGTCCCGCGGCTCGTCGCCCGGTACGGCCAGGGCGAGGCGCTGCCGCATCCAGTGCTCGACGATGCCCGCTCTGCGCTGAACGCCCACTACATCGAGGAGCTGGGCGAGCCGTTCGTCAGCGCTGGACTTTGCCTGTACCGCGACGGCAGCGACAGCGTCGCCTGGCACGGGGACCGCATCGCGCGCGAGAGCCCACGTGACACGATGGTGGCGATCCTCTCGCTCGGCGCCACCCGGCCGTTCGCGCTACGGCCGAAGTCGGGCGGTCCTGGGCTGCGTCTCCAGATCGGCCATGGCGACCTACTCGTGATGGGCGGAAGCTGTCAGCGAACCTGGCTGCACGCGATCCCCAAGACCTCCCGCTGCCTCGGCGCGCGGATCAGCGTCCAGTTTCGACCACGCTGGGGCAACGACCTCGGCAAGCCCACCGCCGACGCTCGCGACGCATAGTCGACGGCAGCGCGCGTGGGTCGGCGCAGCGCGGTCACGCTCGTCTAACGATCACCAGAGCGGTCCAGCAGCTTTCACTTTTGGGCCGTCTAGGACTTATCCCGCGCTGTCGTGGAGCCCGACACGCGGGCGCTGTGGCCGGCTCTTTCCCCGGCCTGTTGGCGCCAACGGCAGCTGGCTCAGGTTACGGTCTTGGAGCAACACCTCGCAGCGTGTCGATGGCGACTTCGTGGCCCGCGTCGGCGGCTCGCTGCCACCAGCGGCGCGCGGCGTCAGGGTTGCTGTCGTGTAGAAGCAGCCCGAGGTTGCACATCGCCTTGGTGTTGCCGGCGTTGGCCGCCCGCTCCCACCAGCGGCGAGCAGCCTCGGGATCGTTGTCAATGAGCATCACTCCGAGGCTGACCATCGCCTTGGTGTTGTTGGCGTTGGCGGCCTGCTCGTACCAGCGGCGGGCGGACTGTGGGTCGCGGTCTTTGACCAGCAGCCCGAGGTTGAACATTGCGCTGCTGTTGCCCGCGTTGGCGGCCCGCTCGTACCAACGGCGGGCGGCCTTTGGGTCGCTGTCGTTGACCAGCAGCCCGAGGCTATTCATCGCCTCGCTGTCGCCCATGTTGGCAGCCAGCTCCCACCAGCGACGCGCGGCCTCCGGGTCCCTGTCCTTGACCAGCAGCCCGAGCTTGACCATCGCGTTCGTATTGCCTGCATTGCCGGCCGCCTCGTACCAGCGCAGCGCCGCATCGGGGTCGCTGTCTTGGAGCAATAGCCCGAGGTTGACCATCGCGCAGATATTGCCCTCGCTCGCGGCTTGCCTCCACCAGCCGTGGGCGGCCTCAGCGTCGCTGTCGATGAGCATGACCCCGAGACTGACCATCGCCTTCGTGTTCCCGGCCTCGGCGGCCTGCTCCCACCAGCGGCGGGCGGCCTCAGGGTCGCGGCCTTGGAGAAGCAGCCCGAGGTTGAACATAGCGTGGCTGTGGCCGGCGTTGGCGGCTTGCTCGTACCAACGGCGTGCCGCGTCGAGGTGATCGCTGTCTTGGAGCATCACGCCGAGGCTGACCATCGCCCTGGCGTTCCCGGCTTTGGCGGCCCGCTCCCACCAGCGGCGGGCGCCCTCGGGGTCGCTGTCTTTGACTAGCAGCGCGAGGTTGTTCATCGCGTCGCTGTGGCCGGCGTTGGCGGCCCGCTCGTACCAGCGGCGGGCGGCCTCAGGGTCGCGGCCTTGGAGAAGCAGCCCAAGGTTGAACATTGCGTCGCTGTGGCCGGCGTTGGCGGCTTGCTCGTACCAACGGCGGGCGGCCTCGGGGTCGGTGCCTTGCAGAAGCACCGCGAGGTGATTCATTGCGTCGCTTTCACCAGCGTTGGCCGCCTGTTCCAGCCTGCGGCGAACGGCCTCCGGGTCGCCGTTTTGCTCGATCGAGGCCTCGGCAGCGACCGGGGGTCGTTTGCTACCTCCACTGGATTGCGGTTGTGGTTCGCGGGGTGATGCAGGTTCCGCGTCGGCTCGCCGCCAGAACCGCGGGTCCACAACAACGGCCACTAGCACAACGGTGCCGAGCGCGGCGATCAGCACTATCCAACCCACCGGGAAACTTGAGCCGGGACGGCCGCCCTTGGTCACGCCATGACTCGTTCGGGCAGATGGCAGCCTTGGGTTTGTCGGCCGTGTGCGGGCGTGCTGCCGCCGAGTAGGGGAAGCTGCGCGGTGGCCTGCGGGCGCCGTCTTCAGGTGTGTGGACGTCCGCGCCGACCGGCTTGTCCCCGGGGTTGATTTCGAGCGCAGGGCAGCGAATGTGTGCGCGTCGGCGATGCCGTCGACGTGCAAACCGTGGGCGGCCTGGAACTTGATCACCGCCCGTTTGGTGAGGGGGCCGTAGAGGCCATCGATGGGCCCGGGCCTGAACCCTGCCGCGATGAGCTTGCGTTGCAGGGCTCGCACCGATGCCGAGCCGTTGACATCGGCGTAGCCCGCCTCCGGATACAGGACCGGCCGCGCTAGCGCTCCCAGCGTCTGTGGGCCGGCGATGCCGTCGATCTGCAGGCCGTGGGCGGACTGGAAGCTGATCACCGCCCGTTCCGTGAGGGGGCCGTAGAGGCCATCGATGGGCCCAGGGCTGAACCCCGCCGCGATGAGCTTGCGCTGCAGGGCTCGCACCGATGCCAAGCCATTGGTACCGGCATAGCCCGCACCTGGAGCCAATGTCTGCATTGTTGCGGGTGCCGTCGCGCGCGCGGCGACCGCAGTCTCTGGATTCTTCGGTTTGGTCATGGGAGATTGGTGATGCGAGGTATTGCCCAGCGCCGTTGCGGGAGCGAGGGACAACGCGATCACGCTTGTGATCGTCATCCATTTCAGGTGGGTCAACGGAGGATCTGCACCGATGCGATCCGAGCTTCCGGAACCTTGTGTGTCCGTAAGTCGGCGCCCAAGCCCGCGCAGCGCGGACATGGTCCATGCACATCCCTCCGCCAACGCCCTCCGTGAGCGTGACATGAGGTTTCCTCCTACTGCGTGCTTTACCTTGCCGACGATGCGCACGCCGGCACTGCGGCCAGCATGCGACCAGCTAGCGTCCGGCTTGCTGGACTAGCCGGGGCGAGCAGGCAGTGGAAGCACTGGGCCTGACGGGGCTACGTGCGTGACCATCCGCAGCGAACGGCTCAATCGCGGCGTGCATGCGGCTAGCAGCAGCACCAGCAGCGTTGTCAGGCCGAAGAAGAAGAATCCCGATCCACCAGTGGCGCCGTCGAAGCCATGACCGGGAATGGGCGTCGCCGGTCCCGGCAGCGCCCGAGGCTTCGTGGGCGCGCTCGCCGACGTGACCGCCGCGCTCGCCAGCCACAAGCCAGTCGTGGGCGCCAGGGGACGCCATCCGCCTAGGCCATTGATAGGTGACGACGCGGGTCCGAGGGCGATGGCGCCGGCAGTTCTGTTACGAACGGTCGTTGTCCCGATCGTCGTCACTGGGGGGGTCGCAGAGAAAGTCGGGCTAGGCGAGTGCGGTGGGGAATCTGGGCCCGTGGAAGAGGGCTGCGGCGAGAGGTGACCCACCGGGTTCCCCGGACTCGCCGGCGACGGCGCGGTCGGTGCCGGCGACGGGATCACCGGCTTGGGCGCGGGCGCCGGAGGGACCGGCGTGTGGGTCGTCCTTGTGCCGGTGGGGATGCTGACGGGCGCGACTGTCTTTGTGACCGGTCGTGTCACCGGAGCGACCGCCTTGGTCACCGGAGCGACGACCTTGGTCACCGTCCGCGTCACCGGAGCGACAAGCTTCGTGACCGGAGCGACGACCTTCGTGACCGGAGCGACGACCTTCGTCACCGTCCGCGTCACCGGAGCGACAAGCTTCGTGACCGGAGCGACCGCCTTCGTCACCGGAGCGACCACCGGCGCCACCGTCTTCGTAACCGGCGAGGTCACCGGAGCGACCGCCTTCGTCACCGCGGCGACCACCGGCGCGACCGTCTTCGTAACCGGCGAGGTCACCGGAGCGACCGTCTTCGTCACCGGAGCGACCGCCTTCGTCACCGGAGCGACCGCCTTCGTCACCGGAGCGACCACCTTCGTCGGCAGCGTCGGCGTGGTCACCGGCGAGGTCACCGGCGGCGCGACCGTCTTCGTGACCGGCAGCGTCGGTGTGGTCACTCGCGCGATAGGCGAGGTCACCGGCGGCGTCGGTGCAGTCGTGGTCACCGGCGGCGTCGGTGCAGTCGTGGTCACCGGCGGCGTCGGCGTAGTCACCGTCTTCGTGGCCGGCGCCGTAGGTATGGTCACCGGCGAGGTCACCGGCGCGACCGTCTTCGTGACCGGCGCTGTGGGCCCAGTCACCGGCGAGGTCACCGGCGGCGTCGGTGCAGTCGTGGTCACCGGCGGCGTCGGCGCAGTCACCGGCGCGATCGCCTTCGTCACCGGCGCGACGGCCTTCGTGACCGGCGGCGTCGGCGCAGTCACCGGCGGCGTCGTCGCAGTCGTGGTCACTGGCTTAGTGACCGGCGTCAGGGAAGTCTGGGCGGCACCGGTTGTCGCCAAAGTCAATAAGAAAGCCAGGGCCATCCCGACCGTCACGACAGAGCGGATACAGCACCGTAGTCCCCGCCTGGTCATACGCTGAGGCTGATCCGGCCTCAAATCTCTAAAAGGGTATTTCTCTAATCCCCATATGCATTGCAGGTGAGCCGTTCTCGCAGTGGCGGCGCGACTGTCGAAGGGAGCCTCGCGGCGAACAACAACATTATTCTGGAATTTAGAGCGAACCGCGGGTAACGGCCAGCCGCGCATGAAACCAGATTGGTGGTCGGGTAGTGATACGCACCGGATTCCGGCTCAAAGTGATCAAGTCAGAGTGACGGTTACCGGGCATCCAAACGCAACTCGCCCGATATCTAGCGCGCCCATATAGAGCAGTTGCGCTCGTCTACCATCCCACGCCCATCCGATCGCCGGGGTCCGGCTCGAGTTTCGCCCGGAAGGTAGGCAGCCGTCTCCTACGTGATTATCGACTTGGCGACCTTGATCATGGGGTTGATCGCAGGGCAGTGTCCTTGTAGGGGTTCGCCCACGGTGTCACCGGTGCCACTGGTCGACCGTGCGTGAGGTTATGCCTCGTTCGGGCCCTCAATCGTCCCGCTGGCGATCGCGTCGGATAAGTGACGTTGGTCGCGGGCAGTCTGATCTGCGTAGTTGACTGCAAACTCTGCGAGCGCCTCGTCGAAACGCCGACCCTTGCCGATGTAGGCGGCGATCGCTATGGGGTCGCCGGTGCGAGCATGGGCACGGGCCAGGGCTTTGCCGCAGGCGCTTGCGAACTGTGCCAAGCGGGGTGCTATGAGGTCTCCTTTGGGAATCACCTTCATGTCGCGGAACTGACGGACGTAAAAATCGTGGTTCGCGACAGAGGTGTAGCCGGCGAAGATGTCGGTCGCGCTTTGGATCAGGCGTTTACCGACGATCACCCGCGCCCCGTGATTCGGGTGCCGGCTGGGACCGCAGATCGCCTCGTACACCGAACTGCCAGCCTGTTTGATCTGCAGAAACAGCGGGTCGGCGCCGTCGCGCCCTTCGAGCAGCACAAGGAACACTCTCATTCCGACGCTCCCCACGCCGACCACCTGGCGCGCGGCGTCGACGAACGAGAAGCGATCGAGCAGGTGGCGGCGGTATTCAGGTAGCGAGGCTCGGTAGGCCTCGAAAACCTCGTCCGCCAGGGCGGGCTCGTCCGCCTGCAGTCGGACCCGGAGCGGTGGGTCCTCGATGATCCGTAGGTGGCCTCGGACGCGCTCGGTGAGCTTCCGGACGGCGCCTGCGCTGGTCCGCCGCCGCGCCTTGCGCTCTATGTGCGAGAAGACCTGCTCCTGATCTTCGGACGCAAACAGCGAGACGAACTGCTGCACCGTGATCAGGTCGTACCAGATATCGAGTTGCCTCGCCCTGGCGTAGTGGCCAATCCGGTCTCTGTAGGTCTGCTGGCACCGGGCCACGGCTTCCTCCGCGACGCTCGCCCTCAGCCCGGACTCGCGCGCCAAGACGACGATGCTCGCGACAAGCCGCGAGACGTCCCACTCGAACGGCCCGGGCAGGGTCTCGTCAAAGTCGCGCAGATCGAATGACAGGCGTCGCTCCGGGGTGGCCCACAACCCGAAGTTGAGGACGTGTGCGTCGCCACACAGCTGCACGGTCAAGCCCGTGTCCGGGCGGGACCCGAGGTCGACGGCCATCACACCCGCCGCGCCGCGGTAGTACGGCCACGGAGACGTCGCCATTCGTGCATGGCGAATCGGCAGAAGCTCGGCCAGGCGTATCTCGTTCTGGGCCGTGATGATCGCCGTCGGGTTCGTCGCGCTCGTCCGCTGCCATTTAGCGAGCTCGCTCCGCTTCAGGCGCTCGCGTGCGCTCCGACCAGCGGCGCGCCGCTGGGCAGCGCTCGGCAGCTGGGCGTGGATCGACGAAGATGTGGTGCCGCGGTTCAACTGACCTCGAGCGTATAGAGCAGGATCCCCGCGACGTGTGGGAATGTCACGATTACTGCGATTTGACACCGCTGACGAGACCGATTATCAGGCCGGCCGCCATCGTGGTAGCACCGAGTACGAGGTTGCGGCGGACCAGGCGAAGCAGCGACAGCCCGGTGAGCCATGAGGTGAACCAGCCGGTTAATGCCAGCGCTAGGAGCACTGCAACGAAGGTGAGCTCGATCCGTGGACCGACTGGCACCGCGCTTACCACGGCGAGAGGAACGGCGGCGCCCAGGGCGAAGGACAGACCGGCGGTCAGGGCCGCGACCATGCTCGCTCGCGAAGACGGAGCGCTGGGAAGATTTAGCTCTGCGTCGGCGTGAGCGGCCACCGGGTCCTGTTGCGTGAGCGCCTCGGCGACCTGCCGCGCGAGATCCGCTGAGAGGCCCTTCGTCTCGTAGATCCCGACGAGCTCCTCGAACTCCGCCTGGGGATCTGCCGCGATGCTGGCTCGTTCGGCTTCGAGCAAGCTGCGATTCATCTCCCATTCGGTCCGTTCCTCGCTATATCGAGCTCCTGCGGCAGCGAGTCCGCCGGCCAGCATCACCGCCGCGCCTGCCAGAAGCAACGTAGCGGTCGACGCACCGGCAGTGCCGAAGCCCTCGGCGATGCCAGCCGCCGTCGCGATTCCGTCATTCACATCCAGGATCGAACCGCGGGCATGCTCGCTCCAACGTTCGCGACCGTCAGCCCCGATAACGCGTTGTAGCCAAAACACCGTCATCCGGTCGAGATCCGTATGTTGCTCGGAGCGGGGTCAGGCCGCGCCCGCCGTCCAGACGCTCGGCGTTCCTACGTGATTATCGGAATGATCAGCAGGGCGACGATGTTGGCGACCTTGATCATCGGGTTGACCGCGGGGCCAGCAGTGTCCTTGTAGGGGTCGCCCACGGTGTCACCGGTGACCGACGCGGCGTGGGCTTCTGATCCCTTTCCTCCGTAGGCGCCGTCCTCGATCAGCTTCTTCGCGTTGTCCCACGCGCCTCCGCCCGAGGTCATGGAGACGGCGATGAACAGGCCAACGACGATGACCCCGATCAGCAGGCCACCCAGCGCCTCGACGCTGATCAGCCCCACAACGAGCGGCACGACGATCGGAATCAAGGCGGGTGCGATCATCTCGCGCTGCGCCGCCCGGGTGACGAGCCGTACCGCGGTCCCATACTCGGGCGTCTCGGTTCCCTCCATGATCCCGGGCTTCTCCCGGAACTGGCGGCGGACTTCCTCGACTACTGCACCGCCTGCTCGACCTACGGCCTCGATCGCCAGCGCGGCGAACAGGTACACCATCAGGCCGCCCACCAGGAGCCCGATCAGTACCGGAGGGTTGCCGAGGCTGAAGTTGAAATGTCCCGAGAGCTCGCGCTGCCAGGCATCGAACAGGACCAGCGCGGCGAGCGCCGCCGAACCGATCGCGTAGCCCTTGGTCACGGCCTTGGTGGTGTTCCCGACGGCGTCCAGCGGATCGGTCACGTTGCGCACCTCTTCGGGCAGATCCGCCATCTCGGCGATCCCACCAGCGTTATCCGTGATCGGTCCGAAAGCGTCGAGTGCGACGATCACGCCCATCAGCGACAGCTGCGCCATAACGGCCACGCCGATCCCGTAGATCCCCTGGGTGCCCCCGCCCGCGAGCTTCCATGAGCCGAGAATGCCCAAGGCGATCACGATCGCGGGCGCCGCGGTCGCCTGGGAGCCTTGAGCGAGCCCCTGGATGATGTTGGTCGCATGGCCGGTCTGCGAGGCTCGCGAGATCTTGCGCACGGGCGAGAACCGCGTGGAGGTGTAGTAGTCGGTGATCACGAACAGGCACGCCGTCACGCCCAACCCGATCACGGAGCAGAGATAGAACTTCCACCAGGAGGGACCGGCCACGCCGCTTTTGAGGGTGAGCCCGTGCATCAGCCAGTAGGTCAGAGGAGCAAACACGGCCGCAGCAAGCCCGGCTGAGACAATCAGGCCCTGGTACAGCGCACGTTCTACGTTGCCCGCGCGTGAGCGGACTGCGAAGGTGCCGATCAAGGACGCGACGATGGAAAGGGCACCGAGTACCAGCGGATAGACCGCGACCGCCGCCTGCTGGCGGAAAAGCAGAACGCCCAGCAACATCACCGCCACCGCCGTTACGGCATAGGTCTCGAAGAGGTCGGCGGCCATGCCGGCGCAGTCGCCGACATTGTCGCCGACGTTGTCCGCAATCACAGCCGGGTTACGGGGATCGTCCTCAGGAATACCGGCCTCGATCTTGCCCACAATGTCGGCGCCGACGTCGGCGGCCTTGGTGAAGATCCCGCCCCCCAGACGGGCGAAGACAGAGATCAGAGAACCGCCGAAGCTCAGCCCGATGAGGGCGTCGATGGCGTGTCTCTCGCTCTCACCAGCAATCGCGGTGAGCACGCCGTAGTAGCCGGACAGCCCGATCAACGCAAGTCCGACGACGAGCAGACCGGTGACGGCGCCACCGCGGAAGGCGGTCTGTAGGGCTCGCGACACGCCACCGCGGGCGGACTCTGCCACGCGGGCGTTGGCTCGAACGGAAACGTTCATACCGATGTAGCCGGCCGAAGCGGAAAATATCCCCCCGATCAGAAAGCCAATTGCGACGCGGACGTTCTGCAGCGGGATCAGCAGGATGAACACGACGACGCCGACGCCGCCGATCATCAGGTACTGGCGGTTCAGGTATGCCGAAGCGCCCTCCTGGACGGCTAACGAAATCGCTTGCATGCGCTCGTTGCCAGGCGACAGCGCAAGCAGGCTGCGTGAGGTAAGGACGCCGTAGAGGATGGCCAGGCCGGCGCAGACAAGCGCGACGATGACGCCGTGATGCGTCAGGAAACTTGACAAGGGGTCCTCCGAGAAAGCTCTCTGTAGTCAGCAGGTAAGGCGCGAAGCGCCCAAGCAATCACAAAGGGCCACCACCCACGAACACCAGGGCGGGGCCCCGCAACAGCGCCGGAGTCTAGCGCGCGGGGGCCGCTACCGCTGTCCGGGCACCCAGAGACGGCCGCTGCGCTGGGCGGGACCGGGCTCGCCTGGCTTGGACGGCGCCGGCTCACTTTGCGGGTCCGCCGGCGGTTCAGGGGCCGCGGGCTCGGCCGGTTGGTCTCCAGGCCCGCCCTCTTCGCCGGCAGCCGCTGCAGGTTGAGAGCCGCCGATCCTGACGAACGCCAACTGCAGCTGGGATAGGGCATCGCGGATCGGTCCAATCTGCTCCGGGGCAGTCCGCTCGAGCAGTGGTATGAGAGCCCGAATGCCGTCGATCGCCACCCTGACTTGCTCGACGTCGCGCTCCTCCTCGGTGCCCGGCTGTAGGCCCGTGCGGCGCATGCCCAAATTGACCAGGGTCACCACATGCTCGAGTAGCACGTGCTCGACGCGGATTTTCTTGATCTCGGCCTCGTAGGCCGCGCGCAACTCCTCCTCGGTGGGTGCCGCGCCCGCTTGCTCGCTACCGCCAGTCGTGCTCACCTTCTGACCTCCGCAGGGCTTCCAAGGGCTCCAGCATACGTCTCCCGCGTCTCCCCGACGGTCGCCGCGTAGACCTCACGCATCGTGGCGCCCGTTTCCAACATCCGGCGCTGGCGCTCGGCCCCGTTGAGCTCGGGAAGTGCAACCTCGATGCCAAGCTCGGCCCGCGCTGGAGCGCTCCAGGCGAGCAGGCGGTCCAGTGCCTCCCCGGCCGGATACTCTTGCCGGGTGTCGAGGTCGATCATGCGGCCATCGAGACCATGGCGAATGGCTCGCCAGAAGTTCTCCTCGATCTCGCGGCGCGGTACGGACCGCACGGGGACGCCCTCATCGATGTCGCGTGCGGCCTGCGCCACGCAGGCCACGATCAACGCGGCCAGGCCCTCCGATTCCGGGGCGGTCGATTGGGTGTCGCAGATCCGCACCTCGACAGTGCCAAACGCGAAATGAGGGCGCAGCGACCACCACACCTGGGTGTACTCGACGATCGAGTTCGTGGACTTGAGTAGCTCGATGTAGTCGGCGAACATCGCCCAACTGCCGAACTCGTCGGGGATCCCGCAGCGCGGAAAGCTCTTGGTGAAGATCTGGCTGCGCGCCGAGTGCAGCCCGGAGTCTCGACCGTCGAGGAAGGGGGAGTTGGCCGAGATCGCGAGGAGCAGCGGGGCCACGGGGCGCAGCCGGTCGCACACCTGGACGGCGCGATCGGCGCCTTGAATCCCCACGTGAAGGTGCAGCGAGAAGGTGTTGTTGCGCCATGCGACGTACTTGAGCCCCTCCTCGACCCGCTGGTAGTGCTCGGTTTCGATGATGTGCTGCTCCCGGTAGTCCGACCATGGGTGCGTGCCGGTCGCGCCGAGCAGGATCTCGCGCTCGGAAGCCAACGCAAACAGCCGCCGCCGGCGGTCCCTTTGCGCCTCGATGGCTGCCGTCAGGTTCTCCCCGCGCCCGGATCGAATCTCGATCTCCGACGAGATCAGCTCCCCGGCGACCGCCTGGGAGAGAAACGGATCATCGGCGGCCGCCTCGTTGAGCTCTTCGAACCGTTGCACGAGGCCGAGCTCGATCGGGTCGACTAGCGCGAACTCCTCTTCGACCCCGACGGTGAAGTCAATCCCTTCCTCGAACGCCGAATATGCGCTGTCAAGCTGTAGGCCCACGCCGACGGCTAAGTGGCTCTCTTCGCAAATACGCCGACATTCGAGCCGCCCCCGGCGGTGCCTGGCTTCGTCCTCGCCACTAAGTCAGGTAGAAGTAGAGGGCGTAGAGGAGGTCGACGGCTGGACTAGAGGTGTGGACTGTGACTTCCGGGGGAACGCGGATCAGCGCGTCCGAGTAGTTGAAGATGATCTTGACACCGGCGTCCGCAATCTCAGCTGCGAGAGCCTGAGCCGCCGAGGTAGGGACCGCCAGAACGGCCACGACGATGTCCTGCTCGTCAATCACGCGGCGTACCTCTGAGGTCGGCTTGACCTCCAGCTGTCCGATAGTCGTACTCACCTTGTCCTCGTCGGAGTCGAACACCGCTACGACCCGAAAGCCGTGGTCGGCGAAGATGTCCGAGGTAGCGATGGCCGTACCGAGGTGCCCAGCGCCAAACAGCGCGATGTTGTGCTGGCCCGCGGTACGCAGGATCTTGCGGATCTGGCTCACGAGCGAATCGACGTTGTAGCCGACCCCCCGCTTCCCGAACTTGCCAAAGCCGGAAAGATCACGGCGGATCTGAGTCGAATTGACGTGCGTGTAATCGGCGAGCTCCTGGGAGGAAATCGTCGACTTGCCCATCTTGCGCGCCTGGGTGAGGACTTGCAGGTAGCGCGAGAGTCGCGCGGCTACGCCGAGCGAGAGCTTCTCTCCTGGCTTGTCAGCCCCGTCCGGGGCGAGGGACCGATCGTCGTCGACCGCATAGCTCATCCCGTTTGCACTCTACTTCAGCAGCCGTCCCGCGCCGGATCTGGCGCGGGCTCGACCAGGCGCCGCTCGAGCTCCGACTCGTCGACGAAAAACTCAAAGACCTCGACGCCGTCGATCGTCACCACCGGGATCCGCTCGAGGTAGGCCGCCAGCAGTTGTTCGTCTCTCTCGATATCGCACTGTTCAAGCGCGAATGGTCGCGTCGCACGGACTCGCTCGAGCAGCTCCAAGGCCTGCTCACAAAGGCAGCAACCGTCCCGGCCATAGATGACCACAGATCTCATACCGCCAGCAAGCGCTCCCCACTCGCGTATGCGTCCAGCCCCAGGTAGTCGGGATACGGCAGCGGATCGACGAACCTCGCTGCGCTGCCGATCATGGCTGCGTTGTCGGTGCACAGCTCTCGCGCAGGCACGTAAAGCGTGGCCCCGAGGGCGGCGAGTCGCTCGCGCAAAGGCCCGTTCGCGGCCACCCCACCCCCTATCGCGAAGCGGTCCATCCCCGTCTGTTGAAGCGCTCGCTCCGCGCGCAGGGCTAGGGCCTCGACGATGGCGTGCTGGTAGGACGCCGCCAGGTCAGCGCGCAGGCGAGCCGCCTCCTCTTCCCCCAGCTCTCGCACCCGGTACAGAAGCGCGGTTTTCAGCCCAGCGAAGGAGAAATCGAAGCCCTGCAACCGGGCCGCTGTCGGGAAACGGAACGCCTCCGGATCTCCTGCGCGTGCCACCCGCTCGAGCGCGGGGCCGCCCGGATAGCCGAGGCCAAGCAGGCGCGCCCCTTTGTCGAACGCTTCGCCTGCTGCGTCGTCCAGTGTTTGGCCGAGCACGCGCGGATGTGGCCCGTGGTCGACCACGTGCGCGAGCAACGTGTGGCCGCCGGAGGCCACGAGGCTGAGGAAGGGGGGCTCGAACGGGTCGGGCGCGAGAAAGCTCGCCGCGATGTGCCCGTGGAGGTGGTCCACGGGCACGAGCGGAAGCTCACGTGCGGCGGCCAGCGCCTTTGCCGTAGCCACACCCACCAACAACGCCGCGACCAGGCCGGGACCGCGCGTGACCGCGATCCGCTCTACGCGATCAAAAGAGATATCTGCGGTACGCAGCGCATCGTCGATCACGTCGCCGATCAGTTCCAGGTGGTGACGTGAGGCGATCTCGGGCACCACGCCGCCGTAGCGATCATGGACTCCCTGGGAGGAGATCACGTTCGAGCGGATCTCTGCGCCGTCGGTGATCACGGCGGCGCAGGTGTCGTCGCAGCTGGTCTCAAGCGCGAGGATCATTGGGACAGCGATGACTTCTCGCCGAGCCGCCACATGATCAAGGCGTCCTCCCCGGTGTCCGCGTAGTAGCGCTGGCGGACGCCCGCGCCGCGGAAGCCAAACTTCTCATACAGCGCGATTGCGGGACCGTTGGACGTCCGCACCTCCAGGGTGTACGCGCGATCGCGGCCCGCGCGGGCGAAAAGCTCCTCGAGGAGCGCGGTGGCAAGGCCGCGGCGACGCACCGTGGGATCTATCGCGATATTCATGATGTGCCAGTCGTCGCCGTATCGTGAACAGATCACGTAGCCGAGCATCCGCTGTTGACTAGCTCGAGCGCGTCCGCCCCCTTCGGCACCGCCGCCACTCGCTGCCTGTTCCACTTCAGTCATGGCCAGACACACGCCGGAGGGCCGCGAGAGCTCGAGGACGAACATCGCCAGCGACCAGGGCGTCGGGAACGAGCGGCGCTCGATCGCCAAGACCTGCGGGAGGTCTGAGTAGTTCAGCGGACGGATAGCGGCGGAGCTCTGGACGGTCATCGTGTCGATATGAGGGCTCGGCGCCCCAGCTCGGCGTCGGGCAAGCGCACGTAGTAGGGGTGAACGTCGTTGGGGTGGCGAGCCGGCAATGACCATGCGAGCCGGCAATGGGCCGAGGCGGTCACCCTGTGGCACTCCGAGTCATCGTCTGGGATCGCCACACCCGAAGACTCAAGAATGTCTCGGAATGCTAACGCTCCATCGCCCACAGCCAGCGTACGATTGGGTGCGAGCCGCTCAGTGCGAGCGAGCAATTCAGCGAGTTCGGCGGGCATGAGCGCACGGACGCCAAACAGCGGCGCGCGACCGCCCTGAGTCAGCGACCACGCCGCTGCGAACACCTCTCGGCGGCGGGCATCGAGCACCGAGACGACGGCGTCTGGACCGTCCTGGACGCGCGGGTAGGCATGCTCTACGTAGACCGCCAGCGATTCCAGCGTCGACACGCCCACCAAGGGCACCCCGAGTGCCTGACCCAGAGCCCGCGCGGTGGCGATCCCGATCCGAAGGCCGGTGAAGCTACCGGGACCGATCCCGACCGCGATTCGCTCGAGCTGATCAAAGGATGCGCCCGAACGGTCGAGCAGCTCCGCGATCAGTGGCAACAGGCAGGCCGTGTGTCGCGGCCGCTGCCCGGCGGGTGGGTCGTCGCGAGCCTCGAGTGCTCGTTCAGACGCGGAGGACTGCCAAGCGACCGCCGTTGCGCGAGTCGCGGTATCGAAAGCGAGAAGTGGCAACCGGTCTCCTACGCGCCGCGGTCAGTACGACGCCGCTCGATCTGATCCACGGCGGCGGCCACTATGCGAACTCCAGGATCCGCCGGTCTCCCCCGGCGTGCTGAATGCGGACGCGGCGCACGATCCGGCCCAGACCGGCATGTTCCGACGGAGCCGCGGGAGGCCACTCAATGAACGCGATCGTGTCCGGTCCGAGATAGTCGGCCAGCAGGTCCGGCTCCTCCTCGGTAATGCGATCGATGCGGAACAGGTCGATGTGAGACACGCGTACAGGACCCGGATACTGCTGCCCGATCGTGAAGGTGGGGCTGGTGACTGGGACGGTGACCCCGAGCTCCCTACACGCTCCGCGCACAAGCGTGGTCTTTCCCGCGCCGAGCTCTCCGGCGACCAGCACGACGTCCCCCGGGAGCAGCGTTGCTGCGAGCCGCGCCCCGATTGCTTCGGTCTCGCCAGGGCTGGTCGTCTCCACATGGTCGACCGCCGTCTGCGGGAAGTCGCGCGACTTGGAAAGGTCCCCGCGCAAAGTCACTCCATGGACTTTAGGCGGGACCGTTTTGCCCCGACTCGCGCTCAGCGGGCGCCGCGTGCGTAGAGCGCGAAGAAGTCGCGGTCGTCCGGCGTCAGGTACCGGGTCGCCGGACGGTCCATCCCCGGCAGCAGTTTTTGCGGATTCCCCGCACCCCAAGTGCCGTAGAAGTTGAACGTCGTCCAGGCGAGGTTGATGTCAAGCTCCATCGCGCGGACGGCGCCGGCGCGGCGGAGGATCTGGGCAAGGCTCTGAGCGGTCTGAATGTCGGCGGCCGCGTAGATCAGGTTGCCGTGGGCATCGACGCCGACTCCGGAGCGCCAGACGCGGACCGCGTTGCCGACCGTGGCGCCCCACAGGGCGCCGTTGTTCAGACTCGGGTTGAGCCGCCGGCCCTCCAGGATCAGAGGTAGGTTTTGGCGGGCGACTCGAACGTCAGAGCCTGGCCTCGGCCCGCCGCGCCATGTCCGGACGTCGACCTTGCCGTCCCGATAGGCGACGAGCGTGGCTTGGCCCTTTTGGAGCGGCGAGTAGAGGCGGCCCTCGGCGAAGAACCCGCCGTGATCATCCTCGAGCCTGAAGCCGCTGTTGAACGTCGCGAGCAGCTGGCCTCGCTGCCGGAGTGGTACCTCGTCCGGCGTTACTCCTGCGTTGGGCGGTTCGTAGCGCCCGGGGTAGAGCTCAAGGCGCGTAAGCGAGGAGCTCATCCACGCCACACCTGCGACGAGCTGCGGGTAGTTGGGGTCGGGGCGGAACGTCGTCACGAGCACTGGCGCTGAGCCATGCACCAGGGGTCCCGTTCGGTGCCACACCCCTTCGCCGCGCAGCGCGGGATGGATGACCGCACGGATTGGTGGCGGTCGATAACCGGTTGCAGCCTGAGGGTGGCTGGCCCCGATCTTTGGAAGCTTCTTGAGCGCCGGTCCGCCGGTCGCCGGGACGTTCCAGCTGTAGTAGATGTTCTCGAAATCAGAGACGAGCCACGCGGCGCCGTTGCCGCGCAGCCATTCGACCGCACGCACCCCGAGCGGGGCGTTAGATGGCGCGTTCATCGCGACGACGAACGAGATGAGCACGTCGCAGAGCAGGATGGTGAGTACCAGGGCGAGAATCCGCCGCGCACGAGCGCGACCGGGGGTGACGCGCCGTGGACGGCCGGCTTGCCCGACTCGCCACCTGATCGCGCAGACCGCCAGCGCACAGCCGCAGACAAGCAATACCAACGGGACCTGAACCGCCACCCCTGCGGCGATGTCGCCGGCAACCGCCCGCAGCGCGAGGCCTGCTAGCAGGGCCGCGACGCTGGCATACGGCACCCGCCGCAACCACCTCGTTTGGCTGAGCGCGGCCAGTAGATACGCCAGCGTCACGGCGCCGAGCGCCGGACTCACTACGGTCGCGCAGATGAGTCCTGCTGCGGCCAGTCCCGCCGCCAATCGCAGCGTATGGGTGCGCGATAGCCCGTCCGCCCGTGGCGCGCGACCCCGCCTGCTCGGCGAACCGCGGCCGCCTGCCTCTTGAACCAGGGCGCTGGCGCTCGACAGCAGGCAGAAAGCGACAGCCGCCGTCCAGACGCTGGTCGCAGCGCCCGGACGCATAAATGCGCCCGCGGCCGCAGGCGCCAAGAGGACCACTACGTTCTTCAGCCACTGGCCCGGTCTGCAGGCGCGAAACACCGTCCATGCAGTTCGGGCGCCCGAGCGGGATGGGTGGGATGGGTGCGATGTGCGAGATGGGCGCGACGAACGGGATGCGTATGACCGCCGGGCCGTCTCGCCAAACGCTTCGCGCCGAATCTCGCTCCTGGCCGGGAATTCTTCGGCCAGAAGTTCACCCTCAGCGTGTATTTCGCGTTGCGCTGTCGCGCCCGAAGGCTGCATAACATGACTCCCGCGACGGCTGGCTGCGCGGCCGCGTGCAAGTCTTCGTTCAATGTGTCGCCGCTTGGTCCTTCTCAGGCCAAGCGGTTGTCGCGCAGAACGTCCCGACGAGTTGGCCCTATCTCAACCTAGAACGGCCTTCGGCCCGACCGTTCGCGCCAGAAAACCAGCTGTTCTCTCGGTGACTGCGCCTGGGTCGGCGACGCGCCGTGACCAGTTCGATCGCAAGGCCCGCGCCGCCGACAAGCAATACGAGCAATGCGGCGATTCCGACGACCGCGAGCCCGGGCGAGAAAATCAGGATCAACCCGACCAGGGCAGCGGTAATCGCCAGGTCGACCACTAGCTCACGCTTTACGTCCTTACGTTTCATCGCCATTGCGTCTCAAACCCTGATGGGCGAGTTCGACCCAGCTGCTCGCAACCCTGCCCGGCTTAGCCATGGGCGCGCGACCCTGTGGTGGCGATTAATGAAAACTTAGGACTCGCACCTCGCGGAGCAGTGCGTCCAGTACCGTCATTGCGGACGTGAGTCCTCAGCCGACAGCACCGGAGCTCGGGGGAGCTTCGCCGGCCTGGCTGCAGCGAATCAAACGCAGGTGCGAGCCCGCGGTCAGGTCCATGCGCGGTTCCGACACGGCCAAGGTCGCCGGGCTTGCTGGCGCCATGATCGCGAACAATGCGCTCGCGCTCGCCGCGACGGTCGTCTTCGCCCGCCTGATCGGTGACTACGGATCGTTGGCGGCGCTCGTCGCCTACCTTCTGATCCTCACCGTCGTGGGCCAGGCGATGCAGGTGGCGACTGCCCGCGAGGGGGTGGTCGGCCGCCTCGGCGTCGGAGAGGGGCTCCTGGCAACCCTGAGGAGCTGGACCAGGACGATGGTTCTGTTCACCGTCCTGGCCACGGTCTGTTCGATCTTGCTGCGGCAGCCCATCGCCGACTTGGTCGGGGTCAAGCACGATCCGTGGGCAGCGGCCGCCGGGATCCCCGCCGCTTGTATGTACCTGCAGGTCTCGTTACTGCGCGGAGCGCTCCAGGGAGTCGGCGACTACAAGACAGTCGGTTTCAGCCTGATCGGCGAGCAAGCGTCTCGGCTGGTATTCGGGACCATTCTCGCTGTCGTGGGGCTGGGCGTCGCCGGCGCCTATCTGGGCTCGCTCGTGGCCTATGTTCTGATGTCGGTCTACTGCGCGTGGGAGCTGCAGAGGGTGGCGCGGAGGAGCTCGCCGGTCTCCGCGACCGAGCGCGTATCGACGCGTGCGATGCGGGCCGCCGTGGGGCTGTGGGCACACGTGCGCAGCGCCTGGGTCCCGATCGCGGGGCTGGCCGTAATCCAGCTGCTGCAGAACATTGACCTGATCGCCGCCAAACACCGCTTCAGCCCCGACCTCGCGAGTTCCTATGCAGCGACGGCGGTGGCCGCGAAGGTGCTCATCTGGGTGGCGATGGGCGCCGGTTTCTACCTTGTCCCGGAATGCTCCCGGCGGCACGCGGAGGGCAAGCGGACGCGCCGCGTGCTGCTTCAGACTGTCGGCGTCCTCGCGGTCTGCGCGGTTCCCTGCCTGCTGATCTTCGCGGTCGCATCGCACCCTCTGCTGGCGATCGTTTTCGGTGAGCGCCGCGCCACCGCCTCGGCCTCGCTGCTGCCGCTCGGCGCTGCCTTCACCGTACTGGCCGCGACCTATCTCGCGGTCCAATACATGCTGGCGCTCAAGCGCAGGGCTTTCCTGATCGTGCTGGGAGCGGTCGCCGTCGCGGAACTGCCACTGCTCTTACAGGCGCCCCAGCATCCGGCGGGCTTTGCTGCCGTAGTGCTCGCGGTGCAGGCGGTGGGCGCCGTTCTTGCCTTTACGCTCGCGCTGCGAAGCGATAGGCCCGCTCCGCCGGCCCCAGAGGTCGCCCCTGAGGTCGCTTCTGAGTTCGCGCCAGGGCGAGCCTACGACCGCTCCGCCGCAGCGGTCACGTCCGAGCCAGGCTAGAAGGGGCCCCGCGTCAGCATCTAGAAGAGGCCGCGTGCCCGCAGCTAGAAGAGGCCGAGCTGCGGCGCCGGTTCTGGGCCTGTTAGTTGCTCCGACTCGAGCGGCTCGAGCTCAGGCTCGAATTCGATTTCCGGGAGTTCGGGAACCGGCTCGGGCTGGGGAGGCGCTCCCAGCGACAGCAGCTCCGGAATGCGCTGGAAATCCGCGCGCAGAGCCTCGAGCGTCGAGCCCGTATACAGAGCCGCCGCCGGGTGGTAAAGGGGATAGAGCCGGACCGCCCGCGGCCCGATTATCCGCACCTCCTCACGGCCGTGAAGTCGTGAGATACCCGTGATGTCGCCGCGCAGAAGCTTGGTCGCGAAATTCCCGAGCGTGCAGATCATCGTCGGCTCCACCAGCTCGATCTGCCGGTGCAGGTACCCCTGACAGGACTCTATTTCGATTGGGTGCGGGTCACGATTGTCCGGGGGGCGGCACTTCAGCGTGTTGCAGATAAAGACATCCCCCCGCGACATCCCGATCTCTGAGAGCAGCTTGTCGAGCAGCTTTCCAGCGGCGCCCACGAACGGCAGCCCGAGGCGGTCCTCATTGGCGCCAGGCGCCTCCCCCACGAACATCAGCTCGGCATCGGCGTTCCCCGCGCCGAAGACGACGTTGGTCCGTGTCTGGTGAAGGGGGCAGCGAACGCACTTTGACGCCTCGCCGTACAGATCCTTGAGAAGCTCGCGGCGCTGCGCTGCGGTGCTCACGGGCCTGATGCTAGAGGGACACCAGGACAACGGCGGGTGTTTCTTTGGCCTGAGAGGCGCGCGATTTCGCGCAAAGACCGCGATCGCCGGCCCGGGTCGCTGTCCGTGCACGGACACGATCGGCCGCTGACTCGGTGATTGAAGTCCTCGGCGCGCGGCTAT
>DASYAP010000153.1:0-4045 GCA_036501265.1 Solirubrobacteraceae bacterium
GCTCGCGACGCAAAAACAGGTTTTGCGACGCCGACAGCTCGTCCACGAGCGCGAGGTCCTGATAGACGGTGTCGACCCCGTGCGCGCGGGCGTCCAGCACGTCCTTAGGGGCGTACGGCTCCCCCTTGAGCCACATCCGCCGCTCAGGAGCCTTTTCCGGGGCGACAGCCATCACTCGAGCTCCTCCACACCGGCTGCCGCTAGCTCTTCTTTACGCGCGCCGGGGCCGTTGGTCTGGCCGGCTGACTGATCTCCCGATCGTGATGGACCGGGCCAGCGAGTACACGATTAGCAGTACGAAACGGGCACCGCGGCGCTGTCTCGGGGTGGCCACTTGAGACCGAGGACAAGTGTTCTCACCGCCCGCGCCTGCGTCATCCGGAGGCGACGTCGCGCCCGTTGGCCCGCAGGCGGACGTCGACATTTCCACGAATGGCGTTTGAATAGGGACAGACTTCGTCGGCGGCCGCGACGAGTTGGGCGGCGCGCTGTGGGTCGCCGATTCCTGGGAGGGTGACGTCGAGCTCGACCGAGAGGCGGAAGCCCTCTCGCCCGGCTGGAAGGAGGCCGACGCAGCTATCGATCGAGACCGGTCCAGGCTCCGCTCGTTGACGGCGGCCCACCACGTCGAGCGCGCTTTCGAAGCACGCGGCATATCCGACTGCGAAGAGCTGCTCGGGATTGGTTCCGCCGTCCGGTCCGCCCAGTGCCCGTGGAAGTCGAAGCTCCAAATCAAGCGCTCCGTCGGGTGTCCTGCCACGGCCGGCGGCACGGCCACCTGAGACGTTCGCTCGAGCCGTGTAGATGGCATTCGCTCTTGGCGTCGCGCTGTTCTCAGTGGCTCCCATGGTGTCGCCGCCCCGGACCGGTCGACCCGGATGGGCGTCACTTCGAGAGCGGCCTGGCCGGCTCACGGCAGCGCCGCGTCGCGTTGCGAGTCCTCGGGGGCGGCGTCTTCGCCGTCGACGAGGGTCGGCTGTTCGTGGTCGTGGACGCCGCTGATCGAGCTTTTGAACTCTCTGAGTCCATGGCCCAGGGCGCGTCCTGCTTCGGGGAGGCGTTTGGGGCCGAGGAACAGCAGCACGACGGCGAGGAGGATGATCAGGTGGGTGGGTTGGAGGACGTTGGTGAACATGTGGATCCTTGTCGTTGGGGGTGGACCGGCCGCGGGGAGGGGGGGAGCCGAGAGCCGCGGCCGGTCCGGGGGCGAGATGGGGTGATGTGCTGGCGGCCTAACCGGCGTGCCGCTGCGCAGCGTCCGCTTCGCGGGCTAGCTGGTGTGCCGAACTGAAGAACTTCGCCGACTGACCTTCGAACAGGCGGTCCGCGGTGAGTGCTTTGACGGTCGCGACCGCGCCGCCGAGTTTGTCGAGCGTTGGCCGTACGACCGAGCAGGCGGGCAGAGCCTTGCTCAGGAAGTCGCACGGTTCGGGCAGGATCAGGTTGGTCTGAGCCAACTGCGAGTGGCGCGCGTTCAGATTCGGGAAGTGCAGCCCGGTCTCCGGATCGGTCACTCCGGACAGCGGCTTGGCGACGGCATTGCCCGCCTTGTCGTGCCATAGCGAGAAATGGTTGGTCTCCACGCCGCCGATGGAGACAATGATCCGAAGGACCTCGAGGCTTGACGCCTTTAGCGCCATGATGCTGTAGAGGCTCGAGCCGCCCTGCTCGATGAAGGCGAAGTGAAACCCGGCGGTGTTCGCGATCGCCTGCATGCGCCGCTCGTGGCGGTTTTTGGGCGGGACTGGGGCGGGCAGGTTGGGAGGCGTGTCCTTGTTGTTCAGGGGAATAGCGGGCTCGCGCTTGATTGTGACCGCCTGCGGGAAGGTCGCCCCGAGGTCGGGGTTCTTGGTGCTGCGATAGCGGACATACCAGCTCGTGTCGACGTCTAGTGACTGCAGGTTGGTCAGCCTTCCGATCTGCTTGGCGCCCTTCGCCTTGCTGCTCGGCAGGGTGCGGAACTCGTCGAGGTTGACGGGCTGCGCGCCCTTGGAGCGCAGGAACGCGTTGAGAAACGCGGCGTGGCTACGCTCGTCGTCGGTGTTATCGGCGATGTACTGCGGCATGTCGCTGTCGAGATTCGAGAGCGCCGCCATGTACGCCGGATTCCCGCCGTTTACACCACCAAGCTCGTTGTACTGCTCCCAAAGGTCGTGCTCGATCAGCTCCGCCGCGGCCAAGAACCGCAGGATCGCGACGTCGCCTTTGGTGATTGGCGTCGCCGCCATGGCCTCGCTCGCGAACAAAGCGCTGCCAGGAATAGCGACCGCGCCCGCCGCGCCCACACCCTTCAGAAACGAGCGGCGCCCAACGACCCGCTGCCACTGCTTGTGAAGGTCTTCGGTCTCAATACTCGCGGAACCATCGACAGCTGACGGACGGTCGGGTTCGGTCGTAGTGGTACGTCGCCTTGGCATTTGCGTGCTCCTTGTAGTTCGGTTTGCGATCGCAAATGTGCACTGCTCGGCCGCGATTGTCGTCGGCAGCTCGCTGTATTTTTCGCGTACTACTTCGGGTGTACCTTCTGACGGTATTACCCTGAATCGGTTACCGCGGACGGGGTAGTCGACGTCCCGCAATACGGCGACGGGTTGCCCTTCCGTCGGCCGCGGATCTGAAGCTCGCGTGCCGCGAGATCTCATGCGATAGCCAATGCTCCGTTGCCACGGATGGAACTGCTGCGGGGCTGAACCAGTCCGGTTTCGTACGCCATTACCACTAGCTGGGAGCGGTGGTGCGCGCCCAGCTTGAACATCGCGCGACTGACGTGAGTCTTCGCGGTGGCCGGGCTGATCACGAGGCGATCGGCGATCTCGGCGCTGGTGAGACCGGCGGCGACGAGCGCCATTACCTCACGCTCTCGATCGGTCAGCTCGTCCAGCTCGAGCGGGAGCGGTCCGTCAGGTGGCCAACACGAAGGCAGGTCGTCAAGGAGGCGACGTACGGTTTGCGCCGGGAGCAGAGCGTTCCCCTCAGCGACGGCATACACCGCCCGGATCAGCTCGTCGGGTTCGGCGTCCTTCGCAAGAACGCCGATAGCTCCGGCCCGCACGGCAGTGTGTATGCGCTCATCACACTCGTCGGAAGCCATGATCACCACGGCTACCCCGCTGAACGCCGAGTGCGAGACGATTTGCGCCGTCGCCCGGAGATCACGGATGTCCGGAAGTCCCAGATCCAGTAGAACGACATCGGCAGCGGTGTCTGCGGTCACGGCGAACGCTTGCTCGCAACTCCCCGCTTCGCCGGCCATATCGATGCCAGGTTCCATCTCGAGCAGCGCGCGGTATCCCGCGCGCACAAGTGCCTGACATTCAGCAACGACGACCCGAATCGGCTTCCGCCCGACGCCGCCGGGGCTGCTGTGAACATAGAGCGGTTCCCGCTCACGGGCCTTGCCCTCAACTTGTCTGGAAACCAGCCGAAGCGAGGTCGGATTCGAGCTCCGTCGTGGACCTCCGGAGCTTCTCGTCCGCTCAATCTTCATCTCAGCCGCCTGCGTGCCCACTCCGCGCGAGCTGCTCTTGGTAGGGCTGTGTCAGCTCACACAGCCGCTGCAGGTCGCGGGCCGCCTCCTCCTCGCGGTCGGCCGCTGCGCGGTACGCGAGGTACGCCGCAGCGCGGTGCGATGCGGCTCCTTCCAGCCACGCGCGGAGTGCGGGTTCGGAGTCGACCTCCGCCGCGACCCATGTCATGTGGGCGTCGTCCAGCAAGCGGACTCCGATTGCGGCTAGATCGTGGCTGGTGTAGCGATGGACCTTCGCTGACGTCGCCATTGGAACATTCCTAAGGCTTGGTGGACTGGTTGACAGCAGCGTATGTGTGCTCCCGCTCGCTCGAATCACGCGACACGTAGTCCGCGACAGCGCGAACTCGTAGGCCGCGGGTGTCGATTGGACCGTGGGGCGCGGTATGGTCGGTTTTGGATGGTCATCGAGGGGGCGGCGGAGGTGTTGCAGGGCCGGCGCGTTGAGCGCGAGGCGCTGGAGCGGCTGCTTGCGGCGGTGCGGGGTGGCCAGAGCCGTGTTTTGGTGGTGTGCGGCGA
>DASYAP010000154.1:0-1927 GCA_036501265.1 Solirubrobacteraceae bacterium
TGGCCTGACCCCGGAGGATCGGTCCGCCCCTTGTGAGAGTTTCTCGCGCCCTGGATCATGGGCGAGGAAGGAACGACCACATGAAGCGCAGTCGGCACACGCCGGAGCAGATCATCCGCAAGCTGCGGGAGGCCGAGCGGATGCTCGGCGAGGGCAAGACGATCCCCGAGGCGGCGAAGGAGCTTGGGATCAGCGAGCAGACGTACCACCGCTGGCGCAATCAGTACGGCGGGATGAAGGCCGATGACGCCAAGCGCTTGAAGGAGCTCGAGCGTGAGAATCGGCAGTTGAAGGCGATCGTCGCCGACCAAGCGCTCGAGAACCGGGCGTTGAAGGAGATCGCCAAGGGAAACTGGTGAGCCCAGCCCGTCGGCGTCAGGCGGTCGCGATGTTGCGCGACCGCCTCGGCGTCAGCGAGCGCTGGGCGTGCCGAGTGACTGGGCAGCACCGCTCGACTGAGCGGTACGAGCCCAAGCGAGCCGACGATGACGTGGCGTTGCGCGCCGAGCTGCGCAAGTTCTCCAAGGACCGTCCGCGGTGGGGATACCGCCGTGCGCATCACCGGCTGCGTGAGGAGAGCTGGGAGGTCAACCGCAAGCGGGTGCAGCGGCTGTGGCGCGAGGAGGGGCTGCGAGTGCCGCAGCGCAAGCGCAAGCGCCGGCGGCTGGGCGACTCGACGGTCCCCGCGCAGCGGCTGCGCGCCGAGCGGCCCAATCACGTGTGGGCGTTCGACTTCCAGTTCGACCAGACCGCTGAGGGCCGGGCGCTGAAACTGATGAACATCGTCGACGAGTTCACCCGCGAAGCGCTGGTGATGCTGGTGGAGCGCAGCATCGACGCCGACACGGTCGTCGCGACGCTGGAACGCGTGATCGCCGAGCGGGGTGCCGCCCCGGAGCTGCTGAGGATGGACAACGGGCCGGAGATGACCGCCCACGCGCTCCAGGACTGGTGTCAGTTCTCGCGGGCTGGAACGGTGTACATCGAGCCCGGCTCGCCGTGGCAGAACCCGTTCGTCGAGTCGTTCCACTCGCGCGTGCGTGACGAGCTGCTCGACGTCGAGGAGTTCGCCTGCTTGGCCGAGACACGCGTGGTGATCGAGGACTGGCGCGAGGACTACAACCTCAGACGGCCGCATAGCTCGCTCGGGATGCGCGCCCCGGCCGTGTTCGCTGCCGAGTGGACGCCCGACAGCGACACGGCGCTGGCCGCGTGACCAGCGGGGGGTGTGGCGAGCGGCGCGCCGCGGCCATCGCCACTCGCTCGCTCGCTCCGCTCACTCTCTCGTGACGACGGCCGCGGGAACTTCAACGCCCCCCGTGTTCCGTCCGGGGAGGCCGCTACCTTCCCCGCCGTCACATCCACCACCCTCTCACTCGTGGTGGACCGACAAACGGGGTCCGGTCATCCCCAGTCGCGCCGTTCGCCAAAGAGGCGATCCCACCGCACGACGCTGCTGACCGGCCTCATTGCGCCATTTCGGTGCTCGCACATCGGCCCGGATCGGCCCGCCCGCGGGATCCGCGAGCTAGTCGATCTTTCCCGCGAACCGTCCATGGCCGCGAGCGACGTGCTGTCGCATTTCCGCCGGGTCGGCTCCCGCTGGCGCTCTGAGTGCGCTGCAGCAGGTTCGCGTGGCCACGTCACTCAGCGAGACAAGACACCTGGCCTCTCATACGTCGGGGATAACTACGTAGACGAAGGTTCGATTGCAATCGACGTGGTGCTGTGCGACGGTCGGTGGGGCTGGACGCTGGATCTTCTGGGCCTGACGCCTGGGCTGGGCGTCGCCGACAAGGATGTACGGACGAGCGGGAAGGGCGGGAAGAATGCTGAGAGTCCTGTTGGGTGGACGCCGACTGTTTGGCGGTGGGCTAGTCAATGTGTCGGCGCGATCGTGCTGGTGGCTGTCTGCGTCGTTGGACCT
>DASYAP010000155.1:0-24569 GCA_036501265.1 Solirubrobacteraceae bacterium
TCCCCAACCCCTCAAGACTAAGTTGCGAGCTGTGCGAGACTCTGGTCAGCGTCTCGATCGGCCGTTCGCGGTCGCGGTGTGTCTTGCGCCCCGGCGGCTCGCCGCCTTTCCCTCTCCCGGTGCCGGATTTTCTGAACCCAGGGAAAGGCGAGATCGGACGGCTCGTGGCCGACCACACCGAACAAGACCAGCCTACGGGCGGGACGCTGCACGCGGCGATCTCCCACGCGGTGGTCGGGCTGTTGCGCGAATACACCGGACGGGGACCGACAAAGTCACGGACAACAATCCGCGACAACGTCGTTGTGGTGATGCTCGAACAGACGCTGACCAAGGGCGAGCAATCGCTCGTGAATAAAGGCCGCGTTGACAAGGTGATCGAGATCCGCCACGAGTTCCAAGAGGCGATGCGCGAGGAAAGCATGGCCAAAGTCGGAGAGCTCACCGGCCGCCAGGTCATTGCGATGTTGAGCGCCAACCACGTCAACCCGGACCTCGGCGCCGAGATCTACGTGCTCGATGGACCGCCAGACCACCGGCGCCTCTCCTCCGCCGAGGCGAGCGACGGGACCCGAGAGTTCGGACGCGACCCGCACCCGGCCACCGCCGCAGCCGCATCGCACCAGGTCTGAAAGTCCAGAGCGGGCATCGATCCGAGGCCATCGCACGTGCCGCTTGGAAGGAGGAGCGCCCCAACGGGCCGCTGCCGCGTCGCCCCCGAGGTCTTGGTGCATCAGTCCCGACATGCTCCAACCGCGACAACCCCGCCCCCGCACGGGTCACAGGCGGTTGGCAAGCACGCCCGCCGTGCGAGCGAAGGAGGGCTACAACCCGCTGGCGCGGGGTCCTCGTCCTCGCCAATTGCGAGAGTGCGTGCCGGACTGATGCGCTGAAGTCGTATCGATGAGCACGACAGACCCCAACCGTAGTCAATAGACGAGCGACATATAAACGACGAGGACCGCGCCACAGTCGTGCCACAGTTGACCCCGATCCAGCGCTGGTTATCCGTGTCGGCGCCGGTGGAAACTCACCCCCTCTGCCGGTTGAAAATGCACCCCGTATGAGGCGTCTGGGGGCGGCTCGACTCTGGCTCGCTCGTCATCGATCGAGTTGGGGAGAAGGGTCACCGCTGACAGGGGTGCCAGTAGCCGACTGAGAGAGCCCGCCGATCCCAGCGGCGAGCGGTGCTCGCCTCAGTGCCTCGCAGGCTGGGCGCTCATGCGAGAGCGCCCAGCCGACGAAACAGCCCCCAGCCCGTAGGCGACCGCGCCCCTCGGCCCGCCCCCACGCGCCAGCCGCCCTTCGTCGTGACAGGGCGGCGATCGGTGCGATCCCCTCGGAGCGTCCGTTCGTGATCTGTGCGGTATGACGACTCCCATTGCGGATAAGCGTCGCTTCTCTCTGCGACGCCCTCCCGAGCCGCCATCAGGTCGCCAGGGAGCGCTACGCACATCGATCTGAAACCTGGCGCCGCCGCACGCGACGACGCCAAGACTCATGACCACCAGCCTACCCCTTGCCGCAAAATGGCGCAGCCTGGCGAGTCCGACGGTGCTAGCGTCTGTCGCCAACGTAGTCAAACGGGTGGGAGGGCAAGCGTCCCCCGGGCCCGACCGGTAGATAGCTGACAGACCGCGAAACCGCAGCACGAGTGGAAGCGACACAGCCAAACGCCGATACACCAAGCCAGCCTGGCTCCGAACAAAAGCTTGTCGGCGGGCGGTTGCTGTCAGCGATCTCTACCGGCTTTGTACGGCTGCTCCGCGAGCACTATGGCCGCGGACCACTGAAAGCCAAGACGTACGCACTCGATGACATCGTCGTGTGCGTGATGCGGGGCTCGGGCTTCACCCCGCTTGAGCAGACGATGATGGACTCCGGCGACGCCAAGCACGTGGTCACGATGCGCGAGAACTTCCAGGCCATGATGGCCGGGCGCTACAAGGAAATGATCGAACGGCTCACGAACCGCAAGGTGCTCGCCTTCCTCTCCCAAGCCCACATTGAGCCCGACATCACAATCGAGATGTTCTTCATCGACCGCCCACTCGAAGGGTTCGGCGCCGTCGAAGTCATCGACGGCGGCAAGCAGAGCGACTGAGCCTTCCGTACGGATCGAGAGCGGGACCCGGCGCTGGACCGAAGGGCCACGGAGGCGCTGACGCTCGCGCTCCGATAGCCGTCACGTCACCTCGCACGCAGGAATGCCTCGCGCGTACCGCCAGGTGATGCTGATCGCGAGCGACAACGAGTCGTTCACGACCAAGTTCAAGCATTCCTGAGGACCTATCGGGTCAGCTCGCAGCGGGTGCCAGCACCTCTGGCGCCCCATAGCGCCCGAGCACTGAGGGCAGCGCGACCGACCCGTCCTCGCGCTGCCCGTTCTCGAGCAGCGCGATCATGGTGCGCGAATTGGTGACCGCAGTGCCGTTGAGCGTGTGCACCGGGCCGGGACGCCCGTCAGGGGCTGCCCGATAGCGGATGTCCAGGCGCCGGGCCTGGTAATCGGTCGTGTTCGAGCACGAGGTCAGCTCGCGGTAGCGGGCCTGGCCGGGCAGCCACGCCTCGATGTCGTACTTCTTCGCGGCAGAGGCGCCGAGATCATTCACGGGGATGTTCACCACCCGGTAAGGGATCTGGAGCTCGTGGCAGACCTCCTCCTCGATGGAGAGCAGCCACTCGTGCTCGTCAACGCTGCGGTCCGGCTCCACAAAGCTGAACATCTCCACCTTGTCGAATTGATGCAGACGAAAGATCCCGCGCGTGTCCTTACCCGCGGCTCCCGCCTCGCGCCGGAAGCACGTCGAGAAGCCGGCGTATCTGAGCGGCAGCTCCGACGCCGCCAGTATCTCGTCTTCGTGCAGCGCCGCGAGCCCGACCTCGGAGGTGCCGGTCAGATACAGATCGTCGTCGTCCAGCCGGTAGATCTGCTGCTCGGTGTCGGGCAGAAACCCCGTCCCGTACAGAGCCCGCTCGCGCACCAGCACCGGCGGGATGACGGGTTCAAACCCCTTGCCCGAGAGCTTCGCGAGCGCGTAGGAGACCAGCGCCAGTTCCAGCGTGACCACCTCGCCACGCAGGTAAGCGAAGCGCGAGCCTGAGAGCCGCGCCGCCCGGGACATGTCGATCCGCTCGCCGGCGAGCTCGAGGTGGTCGCGCCCGGTGGCACCGCTGTCGCCGACCTCCCGCAGCACCTCCTCCTGGTCGGGCGCGTCGGCAGCGGGCAGGTTGGGCAGCGAAGCGAGCTCTCCGTCGCGCCTGGCCCGGACCGTGGCTTCCTCGTCCCCCACATCGCGGCGCCGCGCCGCCAGCTGGGCCAGCTGCTCGCGCTCCTGTTCGGTTGGAGCGCCCCTGCGGCCGCGACTTGCCCGGTTCTGCTGCGCTCTCAAGTCCTCGAGCTCGGCGGTCAGGCCCCGCCAGCGCTCGTCGAGCTCGAGCACCCTGTCCAGCGCCGCCGCCGGCGCAGGCCCGCGGCGCTCGAGCCGAGCGCGGACGCCGTCCGGATCCCGGCGGATCAGCCTGATGTCAAGCACGCCGGTGCGGCGCTCCTAAGAGTGGTGGTTCTTCTTGGAGCTGTGGTGACCCGACTTCCCGGCGCTTGACTTCGAGTTCCCGCTGGAGCCCGTACTGGCGGTCGTCGACGTCGTGCTCGTGGACGTGGTTGTCGAGGTCGCCGAGGGGAGCGAGCCGATGCTCTGCTTCTGGCATGCAGTCTGGTTCGGCAGCTTGGGCGCTTGCCTCCCCGAGTACGTGGCGACGAACTTCGCCACGTCGTGCGCGTCCTTTCCGACCACGATGTTCTGGGGCATGATCGCTCCGGAGAAGCCGCCGTTTTCGATCGCGTAGAGGACTCGGATCGCCGGCCGCTCGCAGCGGACGTTGAAGTTGGGGCCGTTGTTGAACTGGGCCGTGAACACGTTGGCCGCCGAGCCGAAGGTCGCGGCGTACGACAGCGAGTGGCACCCGGCGCAGCGCTCCTGGAAGAGCACGGCTCCGTGGTGCAGCGCGGTGTCGCTGGTGGGAACGCTGATGCGCTGGGTGCCGCATGCCGCCCCCGCCAATGCGATCGCGACAGTCGCACCCAGCGCGCACAGGACCCTGAACGGTCGGTTCATGGGCCGGGGATCTTAGAGTTCATTCGGAATCCCCGCGTGGGAAGAATCGCTTTACGGTGAGCCGCCGGGAAGGAGGAGACCCGCCGACACCGAAAGATTGGTGGCATCCCCGGCGTCGGCTGGAGACGTTCGCCTCCCACGCCAGCGCGATCGTCTTCCGACGGCGGCAACCAGAGGTCGGCGCCGGGGCCTTCTCTTCATTTCGTCCATCGCCCCGGCGCATGCGCCCTCGGGCTTGCCGCGCGCTCGGCATCCAGCCTCCCTTTATTGCGCGGCGCCCGAGTCATCCGGCTGCCGGCCGGAACATGTTCCGGCCGAGGGGGTCGGCACATGTGCCGACCCCTGGGGGCGCGCATGCGCGCCCCCATATAGAAATTGCCCATGACCTCGCCGCTCGATCCGGAACTGTTTCGCGAAGTATTCGGGCGGTTTGCCACCGGAGTCGCGGTGATCACCGGTGCCGGGCCCGCGGGCGAGGGCGGCATGACCGCGAACGCCCTCTGCTCGCTGTCGCTGGACCCGCTCCTGGCGCTGGTCTGCTTCGAAAACGAGGCGCGGACGCTCCCGATCGTGCGCGAGGCCGGCCGGTTTGGAGTCAACGTGTTGAGCGCGGAGCAGCACGAGCTCGCGGGCGTCTTCGCCTCGAAGCTCCCCGAGCGCCAGAAGCTCGATGGGGTGGCGCACCGGCTCGAGCAGGGCGCCCCGGTGATCGAAGGGGCCCTGGCGTGGGCCGTGTGCGACCTGCGCGAGCTGATCGCCGGCGGCGACCACACGATCGCCATCGGCGAGGTCATCGCGCTCGGACTCGGCGACGGCGATCCGCTGCTCTGGTATCGGGGGCGGTATCTCGCGCCCGATCTGACCGGGAGCTGATTACCCGGTACCGGCTGCCCGCGCCAACAGCCCCACGATGACGAGCGCCGAGAGCGTCATCACGCCGATCTCCCGCCGCACGATCTCCACCACCACCGCCCGCTGCTCGTCCGGCGGCAGCTTCCCGACCTCCTGCGCGGAGGCGTGCCCGAGTTTGTCGAGCACGAGCTGGGCCGAGGTTGCGCGAAGGCCCTCCGCGATAAAGGAGACCGCTAGCGGCAGCACTCCGTAGAGGACGTGCAATCCAGGGACGTGGCGATGAGTCAGGTAGAAGATTCCGCCGGCGATCGCCTCGACGACCACCGCGACTTGACTCACCCGCAACACTCGCCAGAACGACGGGCTGGGCAGCGCGCGCCACCATGCCCAGGCGCCCCAGCAGCCCGCCAGCGCGTTGAAGGCGACCGCGGCGATGCCGCAGACGATGTGAACCTCGTTCATCGCTTCGATGGCCGGGACGACCCGCAGCGCCGAGGATGCTGGGAGCGTCCGACGGACTTGTAGCGCGAGGCACTAAGTAACACTCTGTTACAAGCTACGGGTTCGCAGTGATATAACGGGAACCGGTGCTCCGTTCTTACCTTCCCGCGATCGTCTTCGTCGTCCTCGGTGGCCTGGTTGGCGTCGCGTTCGGGGTCTTGAACATCTTCGTCGGCTGGCGCGGCCGCCAGCGAGCCGATCCGGAGCCGTACGAGTGCGGACTCCCCTCGGAGGTCCAGCGCGGGTTCCGCTTCGGGATCAGCTTCTACCTCGTAGCGATGCTGTTCATCCTCTTCGATATCGAGGTCATCTTCCTCTACCCGATCGCGGTCGAGCTGCGGCGCTTCGGGCTGTTCGCGATGTCGGAGACGATCGTTTTCGTCGTGCTCTTGATGATCGCCTTCCTCTACGTCTGGCGGCGGGGAGCGCTCGAGTGGAAGTAAAGCGCGAGCCGCTGGACGACTTCCGCATCCGCCAGCTCCAATCCCGGGACATGCTCCGCGGTGATCTCGAAGGCGAGGCACTCGAGCAATACGTGCAGGAGCGGCTGATCACGACCACGGTCGAGAAGGCCGTCAGCTGGGCCCGAGGAAATTCGTTCTTTCCCCTCACCTTCGGGCTGGCCTGCTGCGCGATCGAGCAGATTACGGCCGTGGGTTCGCGCATGGATATGGCGCGTTTCGGCTGGGAGGCGTTCCGGGGCTCACCGCGCCAGTCCGATCTGATCATCCTCTCCGGCCGTGTGTCCATCAAGATGGCGCCTGTGATCCGGCGGATTTACGACCAGATGCTTGACCCCAAGTGGGCGGTCTCGATGGGCGCGTGCTGCTCGTCCATGGGCGTCTTCAACAACTACGCGCTCGTGCCCGCCGACAAGTTCATGCCGGTCGACGTGCACGTCCCCGGATGCCCCCCGCGTCCGGAGGCGCTGATGCACGGGATCCTGCTGCTGCGGGACAAGATCCAGGGAAACGAGAAGGCTGGGTGGCGCGACCGCTACGAGGCACACGGGACTGAGGAGGTGCTGATCGGCGACGATCGGCCGCCCGACAGCCCTGCGGTGAACGTGTACCAGGCGGGAGATACGGCAGGTGCCTGACGCCACCGGCCTGGAGCTCACCGCCCAGGAGCTCCAAGAGGCCATCCCCTCGTCCATTCTCGGCACCGAATTCCATCGCGGCCGCACCGCCTTGGTCGCCGAACCGGGCAAGGTCCATGATGTGCTCGAGCGGCTTCGCGCCAAGGGCTACAGCTTTCTGGCAAGCCTGCACGGCGTCGACTACTACCCCGACGAGCCGCGCCTGGGGGTTCTCTACGAGCTGCTGGACTTCAAGAGCGTCGACCGGATCTCGGTCAAGGCCAGGGTGTCGACCGACGACCCGAAGATCGCGTCCGTCGTCGACATCTGGGCCGGGGCAAACTTCCCCGAGCGCGAGGTCTACGACATGTTTGGCGTGGTCTTCGAAGGGCATCCCGACCTGCGGCGGATCCTGATGCCAGAGGACTACGAGGGCTTTCCGCAGCGGCGAGATTTCCCGGTCGGGGGCGAGCCCGTCCTGTTCACCTTCAACGAAGAGAATTCCTACGGCAAGTGGCAGTGAGCGACGGGACTACCACCCACCGCGAACGCAGCGAGTACCGCAAGCGCGAGGAGTCGGTCACGCTCTCCAGCGAGCCGGTCGGGGTCGAGGAGACGCACGAGCTGATGACGCTCAACATCGGGCCACACCACCCGGCGACGCATGGCGTGCTGCGGCTGCTCGCGACGCTCGAGGGCGAGGTCGTACGCGACGTCCAGCCGATCATCGGCTACGTCCACACGGGGATCGAGAAGACCGCCGAGGACAAGGCCTACTGGAAGGTGATCCCCGTCGTCGAGCGCATGGACTACCTCTCTTATTACTTCAACGCGATGGCGTTCTGCGGAGCCGTCGAGACGTTGCTGGGCCTAGATGTGCCGCTGCGCGCCCAGTATCTGCGAGTGATTCACCTCGAGCTCAACCGGATCAGTTCACACCTCTTCTGGCTCGCGACGAGTGCGGTCGACCTCGGCGCGGTGTCGGTGTTCTGGTACGCCCTGCGCGAGCGGGAGAAGATCCTCGACCTGTTCGAGATGTCCTCGGGCCAACGAATGCACACACGCTACATCCAGGTGGGTGGCGTGATGGAGGACATCCCGCGGGGGTTTGCCCCGAAGCTGCGCGAGTTCCTGAAGATCATGCCGCCGCGGGCGGACCAGTACGCCGACCTGCTCGAGAAGAACCAGATCCTGCTCGAACGGCTGCGCGGGACCGGCGTCGTCGATCAAGAGACGCTGCTCGAACTCGGCGTCACAGGGCCACTCCTGCGCGCGGCCGGGAATCCCTGGGACCTGCGCAAGGCGGCGCCCTACTCCAGTTACGACCAGTTCGAGTTCAAGATCCCCGTCGGCACCGTGGGCGACAACTACGACCGCTTCCGCGTTCGCATGGCCGAGATCTACGAATCGGTCAAGATCCTCGACCAGGCGCTCGAGGGCCTCCCGGAGGGGCCGTTCATCACCCCCGACCGCAAGGTCGCGCTGCCGCCCCGGCACGAGCTTGCCACGTCCATGGAGGCACTGATTCACCACTTCAAGCTCGTAACTGAGGGATTCCGTGTCCCGCCGGGGGAGGCCTACTACCCGATCGAGGGCCCACGCGGGGAGCTCGGCTGCTTCGTACGTTCGGACGGGTCTGCGAAGCCGGCGCGGGTGCATATGCGTGACTCGAGCTTCTCGAACCTGCAAGCGTTCGCGCCCATGGTGACCGGTGGTTACATCGCCGACCTGATCGCGACGGTCGCGATGCTCGACCCAATCCTCGGGGGGGTCGACAGGTGAGCCTCGGCGCTTGCAGGGGCCGTCCGTGAGTGCCACCCGTCGCGCGGCCGATGGCGAGCAGCCGATGGGCCAGCAGATGCGGGTGCCGCGCTTCGGTCACGGCTCGCGCGTCCCCGGCTGGGATGAGGCGGTCGACCTGACAAAGCCGCCCGCCGAGGTTCCGGACCCCGCCACGATCGAGGTCCCCAGCGAGCTGCGCAGGGAGGTCGAGGAGGCCATGGCCAGATATCCGGAACGCCACTCGGCGGCGATCCCGGCGCTGCACGCAGCGAAGAAGGTCTACGGCTGGTGCTCGCCCGAGGCGATCGACCAGGTCGCGGCGGTGATGGAGGTGACCCCGGCCTACCTGAGTTCGGTGGCGACGTTCTACGACATGCTCGAGACCCACCCCAAGCCGCCCCGCGACGTCTACGTCTGCACCAACATCTCGTGCTCGCTGCGTGGCGCCGACGACGTCTACGAGGCGCTGCTCGCGGCCGCTGACCCGTCGGGCGTAAGCGTGCGTTCGTTCGAGTGTCTCGGCGGCTGCGACTTGGCGCCCATGGCTTCGGTTGACGGCGAGTACATCGGTCCGCTCGAGCCCGGAGACGCCCACCGGATCCTCGACGACATCGCGGCCGACCAGCCGGTGCTCCCGGAAAAACAGCTCCGCCGCCGGCCCTGTGCCGATCCCATCGCGCACGAGGATGTTCCAGGACGACACAAGCCGCTGATCTTCGACCGCATCGACGAGCCGGGGCTGAACACGCTCGAGGTCTACGAGCGCCGAGGCGGCTATCAAGCACTGCGTAAGGCGCTTGGAATGACCCCCGAGGATGTGCTGGGTCAGATCACCGAGTCGGGCATCCGCGGCCGCGGCGGGGCGGGATTCCAGATGGGCCGCAAGGCCTCGTTCCTCCCGCACGGCCAGATGACCAAGTACCTGGTCTGCAACGCCGACGAATCCGAGCCGGGGACGTTCAAGGACCGCGAGATCATGCAGAAGAGCCCCCACATGCTGATCGAGGGGATCATCATCGCGGCGTGGGCGGCCGAGATCGACCGTGCCTTCATCTACATCCGCGGGGAGTACAGCTACCAGGCCGACGTCCTTGAGGCGGCGATAGCGGAGGCCTATGAGAAGGGGTACCTCGGCGAGCGAATCCTTGGCTCAGAGCACACCTTGTCGGTCGTGTTGCACCGCGGAGCCGGCGCTTACATCTGCGGCGAGGAGACCGGGTTGCTCGACTCGCTCGAGGGCAAGCGCGGGAATCCCCGACTGAAGCCACCCTTCCCAGCGATCGAGGGGCTCTACGACGGCCCCACGTTGATCAACAACGTGGAGACGCTGGCGAGCGTGCCCCACATCATCGGTATGGGGGGCTCCGAGTATGCCCACATCGGTACCGAAACTTCGACTGGCACAAAGCTCGTATCGGTGTCGGGAGACGTGCAGCGGCCCGGCAACTTCGAGATCGAGCTCGGCATGCCTTCGCGGGAGCTCATCTACGGGCTTGCGGGCGGGACTTTTGAAGGCCGCGAGGTGAAGTTCTGGTTCCCCGGAGGGTCGAGCGCGCCCGTTTTGACCAAGGACGACCTCGACCTCCCCTACGACTTCGACTCGATGGCGAAAGCCGGGTCGATGCTCGGGTCGGGAGCGGTCATCGTCATCGACGACTCGCACTCAGTGCTCGATGTGGCGCTCAAGCTCGCAAAGTTCTACGCCCACGAGTCGTGCGGCAAGTGCGTCCCCTGCCGCGAAGGCACCAACTGGACGGTGAAGATGCTCCAGCGGATCGAGTCCGGCGAGGCCACTCCCATGGACCTCGACATCATGGCGTCGATGCAAGAGCAGATCATCGGTAATTGCCTTTGCGTGCTCGGCGACGCGATGGCCATGCCCATCGGCTCGATGATCGAGAAGTTCCGGGGAGAGCTCGAGGGGGAGATCGAAGCCGCCCGCGAGCGGATGCAGACGGGGGCGGTGGAAGACGTAGTGCCGCTCGGCGTCGCCGACGAGCACGCAGGCCCCCTGCCGGTGCACTGACCCCCTACCGACGACTCCGTGCCCCGCCCCCACGAGAACATCATCCAGCTTACGATTGACGGCCGCGAGGTGCGGGCAATCGAGGGCAGCATGCTGGTCGACGCCGCGCGGCTCGGCGACATCGAGATTCCCTACTTCTGCTACCAGCCCAAGCTCGGTAAGCCGGTCGGCGCCTGTCGCATGTGCATGGTCGAGGTCGAGGGCATACCCAAGCTGCAGACGTCATGCTCGACGCCGGTCAAGGACGGGATGGTCGTGCACACGCAGACGGACCGCGTGCGCCACGCCCAGCACGCCGTGGTCGAGTTCCTGCTCGTCAACCACCCGCTCGACTGCCCGGTGTGCGACAAGGGCGGCGAGTGCCCGCTCCAGGACATCACCTTTGGCTGGGGTCTCGGCCGCTCTCGCTTCATCGAGCCCAAGCGCCATTTCGTTAAGCCGCTCGAGCTCTCGCCGCTGGTCGCGATCGATCGCGAGCGGTGCATCCTCTGCTACCGCTGCGTGCGCTTCTCGCAGGAGATCTCCGAGGACTACCAGCTGATATTCGCCGACCGCGGGGCCGACACCCTTGTAGCGACCTACGATGGTCACCCCTACGTGGCGCCATTCTCGGGCAACATCACCGAGCTGTGCCCGGTGGGGGCGCTGACCTCGATGCCGTACCGGTTCCGGGCTCGGCCGTGGGAGGTGGAGGGGTCGGGGGGAATCTGCACGCTGTGCCCGGCGCAGTGCAACGTCGACTTCACCGTCCGCGACGAGCGGGTGCTGCGGGTACTCGGACGCGATCACCCCGATGTCGATGACGGTTGGCTGTGCGACAAGGGGCGGTTCGCCTACCAGGCGATCCACTCCGACGAGCGGATCGTCCGCCCCCTCGTTCGCGACGGCGGGTCGCTGCGCGAGGTCTCCTGGGAGCGGGCGCTCTCGGTAGCGGCAGGCCTCGGCCGCCACCGCGGCCGGGTTGCTGCTTTGGTGGGCGGCAAGGCGACCAACGAGGAGGGCTTCCTGCTCCAGTCGCTGATGCGTTCCGGGTTGAGCTCAAATGATGTGGATTCGCGCGCTGACGGGTCGGTCGAACTGGAGCTTGCGCGCGCGCTGGCCGCGCCCGCGCTGCAGGCGAGCGTGCCCGACCTGGAGTTCGCCCACGCGGTGCTCGTGATCGGGTGCGAGCCCCTGGACGAGATGCCCGTTCTGGATCTGCGCATTCGCAAGGGAGTGCGGCGCAACGGAGTCAAGCTCGCCGTCGCCACCGCCCGGCCGAGCGCGCTCGATCGCAACGCCGCGCAGACGGTGCGCTACGCGCCCGGGGAGGAGGCGGCGTTGCTGGCGGCGCTCGATGGGGCGCTCGCCGGTGAGGAGCCAGGTGAAGGCCTCGGGGTTTTAGCCGAGACGGTGCGCGCGCTGGCCGATCTGCTCCGCGGCGGCGAGGACGTCGTGATCGTTTGGGGCGAGCGGCTGGGCTCGGACGCCCTCCCCCATCTGCTTTCGATTGCGCGCCGGCTCGGGCTCTCCGGCCGCAGTGGCGCGGGGCTGCTCGAGATCCCCGTGGGTTCCAACGGCCGGGGGTTGCGCGAAGCGGGGGCCCTGCCCAACGCGGGCCCCGGCTACTCATCGCTTTCGGAGCCCGGTCGCGCCGCGAGCGACATCGCTCGCGCGGCCGCGGGAGGCGAGGTGACCGCGCTTTACCTGTTCGAGACCGATCCGGTGCGCGACCACCCCGATCGCCAGCTGTGGAGCGATGCGCTGCACCACGTTGCGCTCGTGGTCGCCCACGCCTCCGCCCTCACCGACGGTCTGCGCGAGCACGCGGACGTGATCTTCCCCGCCGAGTCCTACGCGGAGAAGGAGGGCACGCTGGTCCATCCCGACGGCCGCGTCCAGCGGCTGCGCTCCGCGATCGGTCACCCCGGCGAGGTGCGGGCGGGGTGGTGGGTGCTGGCCGAGCTCTCGAAGCGGGTCGGACTCGATGCGGGCGTGCACACGAGCAGCATGGCGTTCGCCCGGCTGGTCGAGGCGGTGCCCTTCTACGGGGACTTGACTCTGGAGACGATCGGCGGCCGCGGGGTGCGCTGGCCTGAACGGGAGGAGGCGGCTCGGGAGTTTGCGGGCGATTCCGAGTCGGAGCCGGACGCTGCGCCTGCCCCCGCGCGCGGCCGCGCGGCAGAGCCGGAGGGCGCGCTTCGCCTCGGCACGTACCGCCCGATCTGGGCCGCCCCCGAGGTCGAGCTCTCCCCCGTCCTCCACTACACCATCGCCCGCCAGCTACTCGAGCTCTCGCCCGAGGATGCGCGGCTGCTCGGACTCTCGGGCGGCGAGAGCGTGGTCATCTCGCAAAACGGGACCAAGCTCAACGCGACCGCCCACGTCAGGACCGGGGTCCCGACCGGCACGGCCTTCTTGGCGGACGGGCTCGCCTCGGACTCCGCAAACGCTTTGACCGGGTCAACGATTTCAGTGACCAAGACCGAGGCTGGTCGAGAAAACGACAGTGGGCGTCGTTATTTCGACCAGGCTGTCGCCCAGGGCCGGGGCGGGACGTGACCCTCTTCGCGGATCCCTTCTACGTCGAGGTCTGGTGGATTCAGATCCTCAAGGCCCTCGTGATCTTCCTGGTCGCGTTCGCAATCCTGCCGGTGCTCACGATCTACGAGCGCAAGCTGATGGGACGTATGCAGAGCCGTTACGGCCCCAACCGCGTGGGCCCGTTCGGACTGCTGCAGCCGGTCGCGGAGATCATCAAGTTCGCGACCAAGGAGTCTCTTAGGCCGACCACCTCGGTCGGTGTGATCTTCCGGATCGCGCCGATGATCGCGATCCTCACCGCAGTCGCGGCCCTCGCGCTTATCCCGTTCGGCGACGTCCAGCACATCTTCGGAGCGCGCGTGGGGCTGTACGGGATTGACGTCTCCATCGGGCCGCTGTACGTGTTTGCGTTCGCCGGGATCTCGTTCTATGGCGTGATGCTGGGCGGCTGGTCGTCGGGGTCGAAGTACTCGTTCCTCGGCTCGATGCGCGCCGCCGCGCAGCTGATCTCCTACGAGGTTTCCCAGGGGCTCTCCCTGGTGGGGGTGGTGATCACCGCTGGAACCCTTTCGTTGACCAAGATCGTCCACGCCCAGGTGGGAATGTGGTACATCATCCCGCAGCTCGCGGGCTTCTTGATCTTCCTGGTCGCCTCTTTCGCCGAGACAAACCGGGCGCCGTTCGACCTGGTGGAGGCCGACGCCGAGTTGGTGCAGGGCTACTCCACCGAGTACGGCGGCACGCCGTTCGTGGCGTACCTGTTCGCCGAGTACATGAACATGATGGTGGTCTCTGGGATCGCCGTGACGATGTTCCTCGGCGGCTGGCTCATTCCGGGGAACCCGCACGTGCCCGGCTGGGTCGACCCGCTCGTGGTGATCGCGAAGATGATGCTGTTCATCACCTTCTTTATCTGGGTGCGCGCAACGCTGCCGCGCCTGCGCTACGACCAGCTGATGTCGTTTGGGTGGAAGATCCTGCTGCCGTTGGCAACCCTCAACCTGCTCGTGACCGCGATCGTGGTGGCCACGTGAGTACTTCGCACCGATGAGCCCTTACAACCCCTCATCCGACGTGATCGAGGTGGTCCGCGAACCGCCTGCCGGGCCGGTCGCGAGCACCTACCGCGTCTTCGGCGAGACGCTGCGCGGGCTGAAGACCACGTTTGGCCGCATCTTCGAGGGGCCCGTGACGATGCAGTACCCCGAGGAGAAAACGCCGGTCTACCCCCGCTTCCGCGGCCGCCACAAGCTGCACCGCTTTGAGGACACGGGGCTCGAGAAATGCGTGGGCTGCTCGCTGTGTGCCGCGGCCTGTCCCGCGGACTGCATCCGCGTCGTCGCTGCCGAGAACACGCCGGAGAACCGCGTGTCGGCGGGAGAGCGATACGCCGCGGTCTACGAGATCAACATGAGCCGTTGCATCTTCTGTGGGTACTGCGAGGTGGCGTGCCCATTCGACGCGATCACGATGGGCCACGAGTACGAGCTCTCCGACTACACCCGGTCGGACCTGATCTTCACCAAGGAGATGCTGCTCGCGGAGGCAGTCGAGCGAACCCCGCTGAGGAGAGAGGGGGAGTGAGCCGTTAGCCCCAGCGCCATCCTCTTCTTCATCGCCGCGATCTGCGCGCTCAGCGGCGCCGTCGGCGTGGTCGTTCTCCGCAACCCCTTCTACAGCGTTCTCGCGCTGGTCTTTCATTTGATCTCGCTCGCCGCGCTGTTTCTCCTGCTGCGGGCGGAGTTCGTCGCCGCTGCCCAGGTGATCGTCTACGCGGGTGCGGTGATGGTCCTGTACGTGTTCGTGGTCGCCTACGTCGGCGGCGGCACCGAACCGCTGACCACCGGCGGCAGAACGCTCAAGATCCTGAGTCCGCTTTTCGCGATCGCCGTCGCGGCCGAGCTGTGCATCGCATTGCTCGGGACCGCGCTGAACGGGGTCTCCGGCAAGGGCGCGCACTTCGTGCTCGGATTTGGCACTCCCCGCAACATCGGACGGCTCTTTCTGACCACCTACCTGTTCGCATTCGAGATCGCATCGATCCTGCTGCTGGTCTCCGCCGTCGGAGCGGTCGTGCTCGCCCGGCGCCGGAGGGGGCTCGAGCCCGAGATCGAGATCGAGCGCCGCGTGCACATCCCGCGGCCCGCGTTCACGGGCACGATGGCCGAGGCAGCGGGGACGCGGCATCCCGAGCCGGGATTGCCGGAGCTGCCTTCCGCGGGCGAGGCCGAGCTCGAGCCGACGGGTGCAGCGGCGGGCCCCGAGGGGGGCGGACAGGAGCCGTCGGGTCCGCCGTATCAGGGGGGCTGGTGAGGATGGCGTCGCAAGGGGGTTTGTGAGCGATGTGGATCGGCGGTTACCTGGTCGTCTCGGCGTTGATCTTCTCCATCGGCGCCGCCGGGGTACTGGTCAGGCGCAACCCGCTCGTGATCCTGCTTTGCCTCGAGCTGATGCTCAACGGGGCCAACCTTGCGCTGGTGGCCTTCGCGCGGATGTGGGGGGGTGCGTCCGGACAGATCTTCGCCTTGATCGTGATGGTCGTCGCGGCCTGCGAGGTCACCGTCGGACTCGGGCTGATCGTCGCGATCCATCGGCGGCGGCTGCCGATCGACGTTGACGAGCTCAGGGAGCTGCAGGGGTAGTGTCGGCCACGACGTCGGCGTGGCTCGTCCTGCTGTGCCCGCTGGTCGGGTCGGTTGTGATCGCGCTCGGGTTCAGAAGGTTCCCGGGCCGCGCATCGGGCTGGCTCGGGACGGCGGTAATCACGTTGTCGTTTGCGTTCGCCGTTGTGACGCTCGTGAAGCTGCTGGGGTACGGCCCGGCCCACCGCCAGTTCGTCTCGACGTTGTGGAAGTACGACTTCACCGCCGGAGTCGACGCCAAGGTCCAGATCCTCGTCGACCCCCTGTCCGTGTTCATGATCCTCGCTGTCTCGGGTGTCTCGGCGCTGATCCACCTCTACTCAGTTGCCTACATGACCTCGGATCGCGGTTATACGCGCTACTTCTCCTACCTGAACTTCTTCGTGTTTTCGATGCTGCTGCTCGTGCTCGCGGGGAACTTCATCATCCTGATCGTGGGATGGGCGTTCGTGGGCTTCGCGTCCTACGTCCTGATTTCGTTCTGGTACCGGCGGCGCACCGCGACTCGGGCTGGGATAAAGGCCTTCGTGATCAATGTCGTCGGCGACGTTGGCTTGGTGCTGGCTACGTTCGTGCTTTTCCAGCACACCCACAGCGTGGACTACCTGAAGGTTTTCCATGCGGCCCACCACGTCTTCGGCCACAACAGTCCGGCGCTGGTGGTGGCATGCCTGCTATTGGGGGTGGCCGCGTTCGCGAAGTCCGCACAGATTCCGCTCCACACCTGGCTGCCAGACGCCATGGAGGGTCCGACGCCGGTATCGGCTCTCATCCACGCCGCGACCATGGTCACCGCCGGTGTGTATCTGATCGCACGCATGCACCCGCTGTTCGACCAGGCGCCCACGGCGGGAGACGTGACCGCGATCGGCGGCTGCCTGACGCTTCTGATCGCGGCGACCATCGCCCTGGTCATGGTCGACATCAAGCGGGTGATCGCGTACTCGACCATGTCCCAAATCGGCTACATGATCATGGGCGTGTCCGTAGGGGCTTACTCGGCGGGCATGTTCCACCTCATGACTCACGCCTTCTTCAAGGCGCTGTTGTTTATGGCCGCCGGCTCGCTCATCAGCGCGATGGCCGGCAGCCAGTCGCTGGACCGTATGGGTGGCTTCCGCAAGGCGATGCCGTTCACCTTCGTCTGCTTTCTGGTGGGCGGGCTCGCGCTAACAGGTCTGCCTCCATTCTCGGGGTGGCTGTCCAAGGACGACATCCTGGCCTTTCTCGACCACCGCGGCGGCGGCTTTATTGCGCTTGGAATCGCGGGTTACGTGGGCGCATTTATGACCGCGCTCTACACGTTCCGCATGATCTTCCGCGCCTTCTTTGGCGAGCCGGTACGCGAGGCGCGGTCGCTGGAGGAGGGACACCTTGCACACGCGGATGTTCCTACCAATCCTGCCACCGGCGAGGAGGAGGACACAGATGTGGGCTTCCCCGGACCAGAACACCACATCGCCGAGCGCGATATGCCGATGAAGGTGGCGATGGCAGCGCTTGCGGTGCTGGCACTCATTGGTGGTGTCCTCCAGATCCCCGGAGTCGACCGGAGCATCGAACGCTTCCTTGAGCCCACCTTCGCCGACTCGGTCCTCTCGCGGGAGGTGCCGTCGACCTCCACCGACTGGGTCGGGCTGGCAATCGGCGCGGCGATCGCAATCTTGGGTATCGCGATTGCATACAGGATCTGGTTCGCCGCACCCGACACCGCGCCGAACCTGCGACGCCGCTTCGCCCCCATCTACACGTTGTTCGTAAACAAGTGGTATTTCGACGAACTGATCGACCTGCTCATCGTCCGGCCAACGCTGATGCTCGGGCGCCTAGGCGACTCCGTATTGGAGCGGATCGTGGTCGCCCGCGGGGTGACCGGCGGCACCGAGAGCGCAGTGCGGGCCGGCTCGGCCGCGGTCCGACGATCGCAGACGGGCTTCCTGCGCTACTACGCCGCGGGCATGGTGCTCTTTCTCGCCGCCGTGACGCTCTATTTCCTCGTCTCGAGCACGTGACGGACCACGCGCCATGACGCTCTCGATCCTCATCTGGCTGCCGATGGCGATCGCTCTGGTCGCGGCCGCGCTTCCCCGCCCCTGGGTGGGCCGGTTCGTCGCCGCCCTCAGCCTGGTGCCACTCGGGATCGCCATCTCGTACGTGGCCCGTTTCAACACCGGCCACGCCGGGCTGCAGTTCGTGACCGACCAGACCTGGGTCGGCGCGCTGGGAATCCACTACAAGCTCGGCCTCGACGGGCTGAACGTCACGCTCGTGCTCCTCTGCTGCGTGCTATTCAGCGCATCGTTGGTGTGGGCTGCATTCCGCGAGTGGCCCCAACCGCGCCTTTTCTACTTCTTCTTCGGCGTGGCGCAGAGTGGAGTGCTTGGCGCGTTCTGCGCGCAGGACCTCGCGCTGTTCGTCGCCTTCTTCGACCTGATGCTGATTCCGTTCTACTTCCTGATCGGGATGTGGGGCACGGGAGATCGGGTCCGCGCCACCACGAAGCTGGTCGTCTACACCCTGGTGGGCTCGTTCTTCATGCTCGCGGCCGCGATCGCAACCGGCGTCGTGGCCACGAGCGAGCACGGGGTCCCAATCACCTTCGTGCTCTCGTCCCTGCATCACCTGCCGTTGTCGCGCAGCTCGCAGGAATGGATCTTCCTGGGCTTCGCCGCGGCCTTCCTGGTGAAAATGCCGCTGGTCCCCTTCCACGGATGGCTCGTAGACGGCTACAAGGCCATGCCGATCCCCGCCGTTGCCGTGTTCTCAGGGGTGCTTTCCAAGGTCGCCGCCTACGGCTTTTTGCGCATCGTCCTGCCGCTCTTTCCGTACGCCTCGGTCCATTACCAGATGGTGATGCTCCTGATCGCTCTTGCATCGATCCTCTGGGGGACCTCGCTCGCCTTCACCACCCCCGACGCCCGCCTGGTGGTCGCGTACTCGAGCGTCGCGCAGCTCGGTTTCATCACGCTCGGGATCTTCTCGCTGCGGTCGCAGGGTGGGCAGGGTGCGATCCTGCAGATGATCAATCACGGGCTCGTGACTGCGCCGCTGTTCTTCATCGTCGCGGCGCTGGCCCTGCGGGCGGGCGGGTCGGAGGACCTGCGCGAGATGGGCGGGATCGCCTTCCGCGCGCCGGTGCTCGCCGCGCTGTTTTTGATCGTCGCCGTCGCGACCCTCGCGATTCCTGGATCCGCCAACTTCATCGGCGAGTTCATGATCCTGCTCGGCGTCTTCAAGGCGAAGGTCGTGATCGCGGTCGTGGCTTTTCTCGGCGTGGTGGGAGCAGCCGTCTATGCCCTGCGGGTGTACATCGCCTCGATGCACAACCGGGTCAAGCCGGGGGTCAGATCGTTTGACATTGGCCTCGGCGACCTCGCCGCGCTCGCGCCGCTGGTCATCGTGATCATCGCGCTGGCCCTGTATCCGCAGTTCGTGCTCTCGCGCTCGCAGCAGACCGTGAAGAGCACCGTTGCCGCGACGCACACGCCGATCAAGGTAGCCGCGCGATGATGCACGGTCCCGCGATCGACTACGCCGGGCTGTCTCCGTTCATCGCGCTGGCGGCGGGCGGGATTGTCGTGCTGCTGGTCGGCCTCTTCCGCCCGGTCGTCATCCGCGCCAGCGTCGTGCCCGCGCTCACCGTCGTCACGCTGGGGGCGGCGCTTGGGCTCGAGATCGGGTTCTTCCACCACCACGCGTCGATCATCTCGGGGGCGCTCGAGATCGATGGCCTCGCGCTGGTCCTCGACATGGTCTTCGCGGTCGCGGCCATGGCCGCGGTTTTCCTGTCGGTTGGCTCGAGGGCGCCCGAGCAGTCCGGTCACGGCGAGTATCACGCCCTTTTGATCTTCAGCGTGCTCGGGATGGCCGTGCTGGTCTCCGCGCAGGATCTGGTGACGCTGTTCCTCGGCATCGAGTTGCTCTCGATCCCGCTGTACGTACTCTGCGCTTCCGAATACCGCCGCGAGGGCTCACTCGAGTCTGGGCTGAAGTACCTGGTGATCGGGTCGGTTGGCTCCGCGACGCTGGTCTACGGGCTGGCGCTGGTATATGGCGCCACCGGTTCGACCGCGTTCTCACACATCGCCGCCGCTGTGTCACGAGGCCACCTGCACGGGGGAGTACTCGGCGACCCCATGGTCCTCACGGGCATCGCGCTGGTCGTAGTCGGCTTCGCCTTTAAGGCATCGGTGGCTCCCTTCCATCAGTGGACCCCGGATGTCTACGAGGGCGCCCCCACCGCGATCACCGCTTTCATGGCGACCGCGACCAAGGCCGCGGCGCTCGGCGTGTTCCTGCGCTTCTTCGATGTCGCGGTGTTCGGCGAGCACCACACCTGGGCGCCGATGCTGGCCGCCCTCGCCGCCGTCACGATCGTGATCGGCAACGTCGGCGCGCTCGGTCAGTCCTCCTTGAAGCGGATGCTTGGCTACTCCGGCGTCGCGCAGGCTGGCTACATGCTGGGCGGGGTCGTGGTCGCGAGCCGTTTGGGCGTCGAGGCCACCGTGCTCTACATCGCGATCTACCTGGGAATGAACCTGGCCGCGTTTGCGGTAATCGGGGTGGTGGAGCGCGAGGACCGGCGTGGGGACAATATCGCCTCACTCGGGGGCTTGGGCTCGCGCCAGCCATGGCTCGCCTGGTCGATGACGATCGCGATGCTGTCGCTGGCTGGAATCCCGGGCACCGCCGGCTTCATCGGCAAGTTTCAGCTGATCCACGCCCTCGTGAACGGCAACTACCTGTGGCTGGCGATCGTGCTCGTGATCGGCTCGATGATCTCGCTGGGCTACTACCTGCGGGTGGTCGCCGCGATGTGGATGGGGTCCTACCGCCCGGCGCGCGCCCAGGTCGCGACGGCGCCTGAGGGCGCGCTACCGCCGATCGCCGGCGGCTCGCAGGAGGCGGACGCCGGCGACTCGCAGGCGGCCGATGCCGGAGACGCGCGACAGACCGGCGACGGGGAAACGCCGGCGACGGCACCGGTCGCACATCATCGCGGGCCGAGCTGGCTGCCCGCATACCCGACGCTCGTCTTCGTCGCGGTTCTGTTCGCAGCGGCGACGATCTTCTTCGGCATAGTCCCACAGCCGCTCTTCCAGCTCGCCGCCCACGCGGGGCGAGCGCTCGCCGGCCTCCCGTAGCAACGTCTTTCGTATCTGGACCGGTTCCCTATCTGACAGAGACGTTGTGGGCGACCCGCCCGGGTTGTATAGTCGCCGCCGTCTTCCATATCTGAGACGAGGAGAAGTCGGGGCGCAAATGTGGGGCACGGACCGATGATTAGCTGGGTCGTGCGCGGGCGATGACTCCGTACCTGTACAAGCTGGGTCGCTTCTCCACGCGCCACCGCTGGTGGGTGGTCGCCTTCTGGCTGGTCGTGGCGATCGCGACGGTCGCGATCTCCCACCGCATGGGCGACAACCTCAGCGACAACTTGTCTCTGCCGGGCACTGGTAGCGACCACGCCACCAACCTCCTGCAAAAGCCCTTCCCAGCACAGGCCAACGGGACGAGCCCGCTCATCGTGCACGCCAAGAGCGGCAAGCTGACCGACTCGAAATACAAGGACGCGGTCAACACAGCGGCGTCCGACCTGAAAAAGAACCAGTACGTCACGACGGTCATCAACCCGCTGACTCCCGAAGGCGCATCCGCCCTCAGCAAGGACAAGTCCACCGGCTATCTGACTGTCGGCCTGAAGACGAACCCCGGAGCCCTCTCTCAGAGCCAAGCCCAGTCGATCATCAACGCCGGGGCCAACCCCGCCAAGGCCGCGGGTCTGGAGGTGCAGACGGGGGGACAGCTTGGCCTAAAGGTGTCCAAACCCTCCACCGAGTCCAGCGAGCTGATCGGGATTATCGCGGCGTTGGTCATCCTGGCTGTCGTCTTCGGGACGCTCACCGCGATGGTCCTACCGATCCTCACGGCCATCTTCGCGTTGGCGACGACTCTCTCGATCATCCGCATGCTCGGCCACGTGTTAACGGTGCCCACGGTCTCTCCAACCCTGGCCACGATGATTGGCCTGGGAGTCGGCATCGACTACGCGTTGTTCATCGTGACCCGCCACATACGGGGTCTGCAGGACGGGTTACCCATGAACGAGTCCATTGCCCGGTCGGTCGCGACCTCCGGCGGCGCGGTGTTCTTTGCGGGCGGCACGGTGACGATCGCACTCGTCTCGCTCGCCGTCGCGGGCATTCCGCTGGTGACCACGATGGGCCTGATGGCGGCAATCGCCGTGGTGGTTGCGGTCTGCGCGGCACTGACCCTCCTGCCCGCCTTCCTCACGATCCTCGGGACGCACATCAACTCGCTCCGAATCCACCATCCCCCGACCAGGGAGCAGGCGAAGAAGGGGCTCTGGGCCAAGTACGCGAACGACATCGCCAAGCAGCCGATAGTGGCCGGCCTGGCGGCTCTGGCGATTCTGCTCCCGCTGTCGATCCCCCTGCTCTCCCTGACCCTGGGCCAGCAGGACGTCGCAGCGTTTTCCACCTCGACCACGGTGCGGCAGGCCTACGACCTGACCGCAAAGTACTTCGGACCCGGCGTCACCGGCCCGTTGCTCATTGCGGCAAAGCTCGGGACGCCGGCCAAGCCTGCGTCCTCTTCGAGCTCGTCGACGTCCGCAAAGTCCGGGTCGTCGAGTAGCACGTCGGGCGCGTCCAGCTCCAAGTCGGGTACGTCGACTTCCTCAAGCTCCAAGTCCGCGTCCAGCGCGTCGGGCTCAAAATCCGGCTCGCCCAGCTCGAAGCCACCCTCGGGCTCCAGCTCGTCCACGGGCTCCTCGAGCTCAACCCAGACCGACCCCCGCACGACCGATCCTCGCCTCCAGACGCTCTACAAGAACGTCTCCAAGACCTCCGGGGTCGAGTCGGTCTCCCCGATCGTGATCGATAAGGCAGGAACGACCGCCTACTTCAGCGCGATCTCCAAGTACAACCCGGCCTCAACCAAGACGACGGCCATCGTCGACAGCCTCCGCTCCAAGGCGATCCCAGACGCGGAGAAGGGCACGAATCTGAGCGCGCACGTGGGGGGAACCACGGCGGCCTACGAGGATCTCGCGTCGAAGATCTCGAGCAAGCTGCCGCTTCAGATCCTGGTCGTGATTGCGCTGAGCTTCTGCCTGCTGATTCTGGCCTTCCGCACGGCCGTCGTGCCCGCCCAGGCAGCGGTGATGAACCTGCTCTCGATCGGCGCCTCCTACGGAGTGCTGACCGCGGTCTTCCAGTACGGCTGGCTGAGCGGGCTGATGGGGCTGAACGGCTCGGTGCCGATCGTCTCATACGTGCCGTTGTTCATGTTCGCGATCCTGTTCGGTCTCTCGATGGATTACGAGGTGTTCCTGGTCAGCCAGATCGAGGAGCACGTCCACGAGGGCGAGGACAACCGCACGTCCGTCACGTCCGGACTGGTCACGAGCGCGCGCGTCATCACCGGTGCGGCGCTGATCATGGTCTTCGTGTTCGGGAGCTTCTTGGTCAACGGCAATCCCACGGTCAAGCAGTTCGGGGTCGGTCTCGCCGTCGCGGTCATCCTCGACGCAACCGTCGTGAGGTGTCTGCTGGTCCCCGCGCTGATGGTCGCGATGGGCAAGGTCAACTGGTGGATGCCGCGCTGGCTCGACCGCCTCGTGCCTGAGTTCAGTATCGAAGGCGAGGAGTTTTTCGGCAAGCGGGACGCCGCCACCGGCCGCGCGGCCGAACCGGTGCCCGTGGGCGCCGGGCCCGAGCAGACCTGAGCACGTACTTGCTGCCGGCGCCTCGAAGCGCCCACGGCAACGACTGACGCCACCGCTACGATCGGCCGTCCGAGTGGTCGTCCCCATAACCACGGTTGCACCGAGAGGCGTCCCTGGCGGATGGCTGGCAAGGACGCAGGAGGCGACGCGTAGCAGCGCTACGCGAGCCGACGAGGACGACGCCAGCCGCCGCCGGGGTCGGCTCGAATGCGATCGTGGTTATGGGGAGGGCCACTAGATGGAGTACCCGATCGAGAGCTTCACCCGAGTCGAGCGCGAGCTCCTTGCGCCCCACTTCACGAACCTCGACCGGCCGGTCTTCGCCCTCGTGAACCTGCCCGAGACCGTCAAGGGCGCCCTCTTCGCCCGCTACTCTCGCTACCCGGGCACGCTCCGTCGGCTCTTCCTCGAAGAGTTCGCCCAGGATCTGCCGACCCCCCATGAGGCCTGGGAAGCGGGCGAGGGAAAGCGCGCCGCCGCGCTGTACGACCGCGTGTTCCTCGGCTACGGCGATGACTCGGTCGCCCAGCTCGGGGGCGCCCACCTGGCCTGCGAGTGGGTCTCGAACGTGCTCACCAAGGTCCTCCAACGGCCGCGGCTCGCCGCTTACCTCGAGCAGTCAACGCGCTATATCGCCTACGACGCCCCGCTGCCCGATCCCCCGAGCGGCTACCGCTACTACCGCGATGACGAACTGGGGCCCGAGTTCGAGGCCGCCATGGACGACCTGTTCTCGATCTACGCGGGGTCGCTGCCGCGTGTGCGCGCGTGGGCGCAGAGCGCCTTCCCGCCGGCCAACGGCGAGTCTGGAAGCGCCCACGCGCGCGCCGTCAACGCGAAGGCGCTAGACCTGCTGCGCGGACTGTTGCCGGCCGCCTCCCTTTCTCACATGGGCATCTTCGCCACCGGCCAGACCTACGAGCAGCTGATCATGCACCTGCTGGCCCACCCCCTCCCCGAGGCCCGCGGCTTTGGTCACATGATGCTCGAGGAGCTACGGGTCGTGATCCCGAGCTTCCTCGCGCGCATCGACCGGCCAGAGCGGGGCGGCCGTTGGATCTCCTACCTGGAGCGTCGCGAGGCGGCGGGGGCTCGCTCGGCGAAACGACTGGGCCTTGATGGCGAGGCCGACGATGCGCAGCACGGTCCGTCCGTAACCCTGCTGAGCGCCCAAGGAAGCGAAGAGGACCTGCTGGCGGCGCTGCTGTTCGAATCAGGCGGCTGCTCGGAGAGCGTCGTGCGCGAGACGGTCGAGGAGCTCGACGAGGACGGGCGGGCCGCGTACCTGGCCGACCTG
>DASYAP010000156.1:0-5591 GCA_036501265.1 Solirubrobacteraceae bacterium
ACAGAGCGAGCGTGTCGCCGCTCGAGCCGCCCAGAGTGATGCTCGCGCTCAGATGTAGTAGGGCCGGCGAGAGTGGTGGTTCTCGATCATCTGAGGAGCCAGCGATCGTCGCCGCAGAGTCTCGAGTCTGGGCGATTGCACAAGCCGGGTGTTCGGCCTCGGGCTCCGCTGGCTGGTCAGGCCGCCCGGCATTGCCTATGTAAGACGCCGGCGCTACTGAGCGGCGCGCCGCTGATGCTCCTCGTCCAACTGGGCAGCCAGGGCGCCCCAGGGAAGACTCTCGCATTCGTGAGGAGAAGATTCGGCGGCTGAGCGTGCTGTCCGCGGTCGGGGCGCTCACTTTGCTGAGGATCCGGGTTAGGGGTTTGCGCTGCTGGAGTGTGAGCCGTGGCGCGGCAGCGTTGACGCGAGCCTGGTGTTGATCGACGAGAGCGACCGCAGGCGCGTGCGAAGGGGCTACCGTGAGTACCACGATGATGACTGCGGAGCCAATGATTGCTCGCGGCGCCCACTACACGGCGCTGCTCGACACGATCGATCACCAGGGAGCCACCAAACTGCACGCCAGGGAGCGGGAGCAGCTGTTGGAGGCCGCGGATGTCTTGCTGTTCGGCGAGCCTGGCAGCGAGAGGCCGGTCCGCTGCGCCGAGGTTCTGATCGCCGACTTGGAGACCAGTAAGCGGTGGTCAGCGAAGAGCTGTGGTCAACTGCGCGAGCACCTACACGGCTGTGCTGCTCCGACCGGGGCGTCGTAAGAACCGAGCGTTCGGGCCGGCGAGCGTCGAAAGGGGGCAGGAACCTGCCGGTGGGCGCTGTGGCTGGGTCGGTCGCCGCCGGGCGGGTTTTCCGTCGGCTTGAGACGGGTAACGCCAGCGCCCGCTGATCAGCGCGAAGAGCAACCACCGTCCGATATGTGGCTCGTAAGCGTGTGCGACAACGTCGAGGTCGCAACGTTCCGCTGCCCAACGGCACAGAGCTTCGGGTCTATGTGATCCAGTCGACTTAAGACCTGACTAGGTTCGGTGCCCGCGCCTGCGCCGCGCAAAGCCTGAAGTGGTCTCGAAGTCGTCGCGCAGCTGTTGGGCTTCGGCGAGGTTCTGGAGCTTCCTGAGCGACTGCTTTTCGATTTGGCGGATGCGCTCGCGCGTGACGTTGAACGTGTGCCCGACCTCGTCGAGCGTGCGCGGATGCTCACCGCCGAGCCCGTAGCGCAGCTCGAGCACGCGACGCTCGCGGTAGCCAAGGTTCTCGAGCGCCTCTCGCAGGGCTTCCTTGGTGAGGTTTTCGGCGGCGCGCTCGTAGGGAGACTCTGCTTGGGCGTCGGCGATGAACTGGCCGAACTCGGACTGCTCGTCGTCGCCTACCGGATTCTCGAGCGAGATCGGCGCCTGTGCGGAGCGTCTGATCGACTCGAGCTCATCGGGATCGATGCCCGTCACCTCGGCGACCTCCTCGGCCGTCGGCTCGCGGCCGAGCCCGGTCACCAGCTTGCGCTCCGCCCGGCCGATCTTGTTGAGCTTCTCGACGATGTGGACGGGGATCCGGATCGTGCGCGCCTTGTCGGCCAGCGCACGGGCGATCGCCTGGCGGATCCACCAGGTTGCGTAGGTCGAGAACTTAAACCCCCGGCGGTAGTCGAACTTCTCCGCCGCACGGACGAGACCGAGCGTGCCCTCCTGGATCAGGTCCAGGAACGGCAGCCCCTGGTTGCGGTAGTTCTTCGCGATCGAGACCACGAGGCGCAGGTTCGACTCGACCATCTTCTGCTTGGCGTGCAGCGAGCCGCGCTCGATCCGCTTGGCGAGATCGACCTCCTCCTGAGCCGTCAGCAGCCGCACCTTGCCGATGTCCTTCAGGAACAGCTGCAGACCGTCGGTCGTCCCCTCCGGCTTGAGATCCAGCGCAGGCTTGCGGCGGGTGCGCTGCTCGGGCGCGCGTTCGAGCTTCAGGCTCGCCGCAGTGGCTGGGTCGATCTCATCGACCAGCTCGATTTCACAGCGCTCGAAGAGCCCGTGCAGCTCCTCGACGTCGGAGCCGTCGAGGCCGAGCTCGGCCGTGGCGGTCGCGATCTCGGCGCAGGTGAGCACGCCGACCTGCAGTCCGCGCGCGACCAGACCCTTGACCTCTTCAAACTCCTGAAGTTCCGCAGCTGACATCTAGTCGCGTCGCGCGTTCAGCCCATGTGGCTCAAACGGCCCACGTCAGTGCGCGGCCCGCCGCGGAAGGAAACGTGCGAACTCTCGTCTGGCGGTGCCGTTCGCGCCGATGCCACCCCGCGCCGACGCGCGGCAGCGCGCCCGAGGAGGAAGCGCCGCGACGGCGTCTCACGGGCTCGTCGCCGGTGCCAGGAGCGCGAGAGCTACGCGCTGGACTTGTGAGCTGAGAGAGTGGTCGTCGCGGCTATCGACTTCGAGCCGGATTCGCGCGCGCTTGAGCCGGCGTCGAGCGATGATCTGGCCGAAGCAGTCGGCGACCAGCTGGCCGACCTCTGATGCGCCGCTGTGCGATGCGCCGCCGCGGTGTCTCGATTGCGCGGTACCCGAAGATGTCACGCAAGTCGCCGACTGGCTCCAAAGCGAGCCGCGGACGGGGCATGTATCCCCGATCGGATCCGCTTGGCTTTCAGCGCTGCTTAGACGCGTCTCACACGCCTGACCCTCGCAACGCGGCATCGGCAAGCCCTACTAGTCGTGCGATCGCGTCGGGTAGGCGTGGCGGGGATCGCTCGGACGGACCGGGTGTGCCTTGGTCCGAGTGCCGTCCGCTCGCCGGGCGTTCAGGCGTCGTCGGGCATCGATCACCGGCGAGAGCCGCAGCGATCCGCGATTGCGAGTGAACTCGCCTCGCCTTCGCGCTGCCGAATTGCCTTCTGTGCGCGTCATGATCTTCAAGCCTTCCCATCCCTCTATCGGGGTCGTGCGGAAGGAAGAGGGCTAAAACCACCCGCGCGGTCAATCAGATTGGGACGCGCCCACCGGGCCGATGGGTAACGCCCGCAGAGGTACCGCACCGGCCCTGCAGTCAAACTGGTAACCCAGGCCTCTCGCCTCGTGGCGCATCGCGCCGTCGGTGGCATCCGGGCTTGTAGTGAGAATCCTGGCGCAGGGCCAGCTCGTGTTCGACTGTACTCCTAGTGCAGCCGTTTATGTGAACCTACTCCTGAATAAGTTGCTCAGGCTCGGCTCGTCCCCGGGCGCGGACGTCGGCCGCTTCCTCGCCAGCGGCGGCCCCGTCTCCCACGGAGCTGTCCCGCTGGGAAATCATTGACCGAGATATCGGCTCACTGGCGCCGCCGACGCCAGGCAGCTGGCGCTGATCGACGCCGCCTGACCGACCCCCGACGCCTGCAGGCCCTAACTCCATGGGGCGGTCGCTCCGTCACGCGGATCGCTTCGCCCGCGTGAACTCCACCACGTTCCCGTCCGGGTCGGCGACGTGCAGCGTCCGCTCGCCCCACGGCCGGTCAGTCGGCGAAGCGAGCACCGCGACGCCCGCCGCTGGCGAGGACGGCGACCGAACGCGCGCGCCTCGAGCCCGCAGCCGACCACGATCCCACGCGCGACCGAGGCGGGAAATGAGAACACCGGCCGTGATCGTGCCCGTGCTGCGGCAGGCTCCACGCTCCTCAGCGTCCCGTGACAGATGCCCGACAATCCCCCCGCAACTAACCCTGATGCTCCCACCGAGCCTCGCAAACGGATGCTTGGGCCGCAGGCCTGTCGACGTTGATGAGGCTCGCCCGGGGTGAAATGCACGAAGCCGCGAATATGCTTGTCAGGCATGGTTAACCCGAGTGGACCGCACCCAGAGACACCGGATCCCGCCCCGCAGAGCCGATGCGTCTGCGGCGAGAAGGTTAAGATCGCCGACGCGCGGGAGATGACTCTGCCCAACGGTCGTCCCGGCTGGCAGGGCTATTGCCCCGAGTGCGGCGCACCCCTGTTCGCGATTCGTCGCACAGCGACGCCCAGCTAAGCGATAAGGCCGAGGCCCCGGGCTAGCTCTCGCATGGGGCGAGCAGCATCAGCGGCGCGCCGCTCAGGAGCGCCGGCGTCTTACATAGCCAACGCCGGGCAGACCTGACCAGCCAGCGGAGCCCGACGCCGAACACCCGGCTTGTGCAATCGCCCAGAACCAACCGCGCGAGGGAGCGCCTGAAATTGGGCGGTAGCCAGTAACCGGCTGACCCAACTGTCACTCAGAGTCGCCGGTGCATGGCGATTCGCCGGGTTCTTCGCCGATCCCAAGCCGAGCTCTTGTGTGGGCGAGAAGACGCTCGTCTCGCTCGCGCAGCGTGCGCAGCTCCTCTGCGCGCAGCGCCGCGACGGCCTCGGCGTCCCCCCGGCTCTCAGCCGCGGCGCGCTGGGTCCGAAGGAGCTCGATCTGCTCCTCGAATGGGGAAGGACCCTGGGCGCGGGCCCTCTCCAGCGCGTTGTCGAGAGCACGATCGTCGACGCCTAGCTCGGCCAGCGTCCGCGCGATCAGGCCGTCCTTGATCCTCGCCAGCATCACGAGTAGGTCGCCCGCGTCGGGCTCGCGACCGAGACGTTCGCGGATTACGGGGCCGATCCGCGCCCAGAGCGAGGCGGCACCGGTCGGTCGTGCGTGGGGTCCTGCGCCCCCGGACGGCTGCGGAGGAGTCGGTCTTTGGCCGTGCGGCCCGGACAGCATGCGGATGACCTCGTTGCGGATCTTCTCCGAATCGGCGTCGAAGCTGAGTAGGATGCGGGCGGCCACGCCCTCGTTCTCGCGCACCAGGCCTAGCAGGATGTGCTCAGTGCCGATGTAGTTGTGCCCGAGGCTCAGCGCCTGCGCAGGGCCAGCTCGAGCACCTCCTTGACCCGCGGCGTGAACGGGATCTGGCCGGAGGCGACCTCCTCGCCGGACCCGACAATCCGCACCCCCTGGGCGCGGACCCGCTCGACTCTGATCTCGAGCGACTCGAGCACCCGGGCTGCCAGACCTTCTTCCTCACGGAGCGGGCCGAGGAGGATGTGCTCGGTGCCGATGTAGCTGTGCTTGAGGGTCCTTGCCTCTTCTTGAGCCAGGACTACTACCTGGCGGGCCCGTTCAGTGAATCGCTCGAACACCGCTCCTCGGACCGTAGCGTTGTCCCGGACTCGCCTGCCCGGCCCGGGGCGTCCGGCGCAGCGACAGGCCGCCAGCTCGGTCTTCCCGCTCAGCGGGCGGTGACCGAGTCCACGGGCTCGCTTCCGGAATCGCCCAATCTCGCGAGTCCGCCGCCGCGGGCCGGGACGATCGCATTAATTCTCCGGACCGTGACACCCGCGCTATCGAAGCGCTCGCCCGACTTGATCGTTTATCGCGGTCATCCTTCGCGAGCCGCATTCGCTCAGGTCTCCTGCCCGGCACGGGCTGAACCAAGAGGTCAGCCTTCCGAGAGCACCCTCCGTGCGGCCCAATCGTGGCCCAAACGTCCTCGCTGCCCGGCACGCAAGGACCAAAACGCCGACCACGGAAAGGCCGAAACGTGCCGCGATTACAGGCGATCCACGCCGATCGTCGTCGAAAGTCGTTTCCGCCCGCACGGCTTGGGAAGCCGACGCTCTACCAACTGAGCTACGTCCGCG
>DASYAP010000157.1:0-2159 GCA_036501265.1 Solirubrobacteraceae bacterium
TTGGGTCGACGGCCGCGTGAGTTCTTCGCCCCAGTTGCAGGCGTGGCACGACCGCTGCGTTACAGGCTTTGTCTCAGCCTCCGACCCGCTGGGCGAGTTTCGGGGCCGAGTTGGGGGTCAGGATCTGGGCCACCTGGGCGAATATCGCCTGGCTGTCGTTTATCTGGTCCAAGTTCCCCATCGCAGGAGTCGCCCAGATAGCGACCGTCAGCTTCTCGGGCGGGTAATAACCGAGGAATCCGCTGTAGCCGGGGAGGTGGGGGTTGGAGAAGATCCATTTGCTCGCGACCCCTACCCCCAGCCCGTAGTAGAACTGCTTCGTGAGCGGGCCGAGGCCGACGTTCCCAGGTCCCACCTGCTTTCGATGCGAGGCGGCAGACAGGAGCTTCCCCGTGCCGAGCGCCTGCGCCCAGCGACCCATGTCGGCGAGGTTGGAGGTCATCGACGCCGTGTACTGCGCCCAGCTCGGGCTCCAGTTGGTCGCGTCCTGGTAGTCGCCGCGTTCCGGGTCGTATCCGTGGAGGACCGGAGATGGCACGTCTGCTGTGTACTGCATCGCCGTGTTGTCGAGTCCGAGCCGGTCGAGAATCTGCTTGCGGATCTGCTCGCCCAGCGGCTCGCCGCCGACCCTCGTGAGGATGTCGCCGAGGATCATGAAGTTCGTGTCCGAGAAGGCCCAGCTCTTACCGGGCGAAAACAGGCTGGGCCGACTGACGCCGAGGCGGATTATCTCCCGGACCGGCCAGAGCCGGAACGGGTTTTGGCGCAGCGCCTTTACGAACGTCGGGTTGGTCACATAGTCGGCGTAGCCGCTCGTGCTCGAGGCGAGCATGCCGAGGGTGACTTGCTTTGCATGCGGCAGCCAGGGGAGCCACTTCGAGACGGGGTCGTCGAGGCTGAGCTTGCCCTGATCGACGAGCATCAGAAGCACGGTGGAGGTGAACGTCTCGGTCACGTCGCTGATTCGAAAATGGTCTGCGACGCTCGCGCGAACGCCCGGTAGCGCCGAGCCGAAGGCACCACTGGCGATCGGCTTGCGACCGCTCCAGACTTCGAATATCGACGCATAGAGGTTGTGCTTGCGGCGCAGCCGAGCGATAAGCGTCGCGACGCGCTTGCCGCGGGGGTCCTTTTTGTCCAGACATACGCCGGACCCGGCCTGCGAAAGCCCTGTCGCGCACCGCTGTTCCCCCGAACTGCCGCCCGTCTCGAGCGATTTGCCACCCGACCCGCAGCCCGCCGCGAGCGCGGCCAAGAAGATCCCAATAGCGAGCGCCGTGATACTGCGCGGAACCGAGACCCGCAGCCAGCCTATCGAAATCCGTTCCATGCGAACGGGAGTCTAAAAGGGGGCTCCGTAAGCGAACAGAGCACGCGTGCGACGACGCATGGCCCCACAGGCGTGATCCAGCAGCGTGTCGTGACTCTGCCCCCCAAGCGGAAGACGAGGCGGCCAGTCCTGCTCTGCTTCTGGCACGAGCATCCCGCTGCTCAACCAATGTTCCCTCCAACGCGCGGAAAGGGCGACTCGGGGACTGGCGGTGCATGCAGATTCATGGCTAACGCCCGGACTGAGATGTGCTCGAGTTCCGCGCGACGCGAGAGCGTCGTAAGTGGCGCCGACATGCCCGCGCCAGCGCAAGGGCAGGTCGACCCACCTCGCCCCTTCGGTAGCGGGATCGACTTGCGACACGATGTGCGGCCGCCGGCAGTGGACAGATGCGGGCGTGGTCTTGCGTGAGGATCAGGACGCGTCGGTCGCAGGCGCCTCGCGGACTACAGGTCAGGGTGCGTAACGAACGGCGCGGAAGCCCCAGCGCTCGGTCAGCCAGCGCGGGACGAACTCGTTCAACGCCCGCTCGAGCTCCCCACCGGCCTCTCGATCAACCACCCACCACGAGACGAGGGCGTCGGCGCCGTCCGGAGTGTGCTCGCCCGGAGGGTCGATGTACACGCATCCGAACAGCTCGGTCTCGTCCTCGTCGAGCACTGCGTAGTTGAACGTCACCTGAGCGGCGATCTCGCGCTCATGGCGGGCGAGATCCTCGCGGTCGAAGTCATACGTCATGTCGGCCGGTGGCCAACCCCACATCGCGCCATACCTGGCCCACAGCCGTTCGCGGGAGGTCATCACGGCGGGGTAGTCGATGTCAACGTCG
>DASYAP010000158.1:0-53976 GCA_036501265.1 Solirubrobacteraceae bacterium
TTTATCGGCGCGCCGCCGGCCGGCCCCCCGGAGGGGTGGAACGTTACGCCTCTTCGGAGGGGCGGAGCGCTACGCCCGCGAGAACGGACGGTGGTGCGCCTGGCCCAGGCTGTCTAGCGTCGCATCGAGCGCGGCCGTCGATGCTTCGTCGATCTGAGGCGGTGGTTGTTGCCGGGGGGTCGGTTCCACGGGCGCCGCGGGCGTTCGTGACGCGACCAGACGGTCGAACTTCGGCGCTATATGAGTTGACCAAGGCGCGGGCTGTTCGGGCTTCGGCTCGGGGGCATGAGCTAGCGGCTCGGCCTCTTCTTCCAGCGGAGGGCTGAACCACTTCCTGAGCGCTTCCGCCACCCGCCGCGTCCAGCGGGGCCTTTGCATCGACGCGTCGAGCCGATCGGGTTGGGGAGGGATAGTCCGGTCAGGGATCTCCGGCCCAGCGGCATCAGCCGGGTCGACGGTCGTGGCGAGCTTAGGCGCCGCCAGATAGCTGGCGGGCTCTGGCTCTACTCGTTCGCCCAGGCCCTCCGACCCCACCCGATCAGTGACCGGTTCCGGTTCGGCCCGGCCCGCCGCCTCGGGTTTGGTCGCATCGACAGCGCCGTTCCCCGTGGGCTCGGCGGTTAGGCATACCTTCGTTCCCCAGCCCGATACCTCGAGCGTAATCGTGCCGCGAGCGTGCTCGCCCTCCCAGGCGACGGCGGTTTCGGGCTCGAGCTTGGTGATACGGATCTCGCCGAACTGATCCATATGGCGCTGCAGGGAGGTCGCGGTGGAGACCTCCGACCACAGCTCCGGCGGGGACTTGAGAAGGGTCCTGCTTGCCTTGGACTCGCGCATACCTTTTCGTTTCGTGCGACCGCGGAGGAGTCCTTCCCGCTGACTGCAGGTATGCGAGCTCGCCTACTCGGGCTCTGCAAAAACGGTGGCCCGGGGCTGCAAAGCGCCGTGCAAAGCCCTACTCGGTCTCTGCGACCACCACCACGCCGGAGGGGGCATCGAGCAGCTCCACGGTCCGCCGAGCCCCTTCGTCGACGTGGATGGGAGGCTGCGGGACGAGGCGACCCTCGGCCGAATAGGTGCCGGGGCCGTAGAACCACCCGTAACGCAGCACAACGCCGTCGACCCCGAGCACCATGCGCTCGTGCTCCGCGACCGAGCGGCCCTGGCCCCGTGGCTGAAAGCGATGCTCTGCGCCAGCATGCGCGTAGCGCCCGCCGCCCGGGCCGCCGCGACGAGGTTGCGCGTGCCCTCCGTGCGGATGCGGTTGTTGCGCTTGACGTAGAGCGCGCAGCCGCTTCAGGTCGTCCGGAAGGTCGGTCAGCTGATGCATCACGAGATCGGGCTCAAATGCGGTCAGCGCATCGGCGTCGTAGACGTCGCATAGGACGCTCGGCGCCCAGGTCTCGCAGCATGGTCGTGTTCTCGGAGGAGCGCGTCATTCCCGCGACCACGACGCCGCGTGCGACCACCAAGGGCACGATCCGCAATCCGATCACGCCCGCTTGCGCCGGGCCAAAAATCTGCGCATCAAAAGGGTGGCTTGTATTCGCCGAAGACGTCGCGCAAGGCGCCGCAGGCCTCGCCTAGCGAGCAGCGATCTCGCAGCGCCCGGCGCAGCACCGGCAGGAGATTCTCGCTCCCACGGGCGCCTTCCCTGATCTCCTCGAGGCGCCGCTGCACCAATGACTTGTCACGGTCGGCCTTGAACGACTTCAGCCGCTGCACCTGGGCGCGTTCGGATTCGGGATCGACGCGGAGGATGTCCGGAACCTCGACCGACTCCTCGACGAACTTGTTCACGCCCACCACAACGTCCTGGCCGGTGCGGTAGCGCTCGTGGTAGCCGAATGCCGACTCCTCGATCTCGCCCTTGATGAACTCGATCGCGTTGATCGAGCCCCCGAGCTCGTCGATCTTGGCGATTAGCTCGCAGGCGCGGCTTTCAATCTCATCGGTGAGCGCCTCGACGAAGTAAGACCCCGCGAACGGGTCGACGGTGTCAGTCGCGCCGGACTCGTAGCCCAGGATCTGCTGAGTTCGCAGCGCGATCTTGGCGGCCCGCTCGGTGGGCAGAGCCAGCGCCTCGTCAAAGCCGTTGGTGTGAAGCGACTGCGTGCCCCCGCAGACCGCCGCGAATCCCTGCAGAGCCACGCGGACGATGTTGTTCTCCGGTTGCTGTGCGGTGAGCGTGACCCCGCCGGTCTGCGTGTGGAAGCGCAACAGCCAGGAGCGCTCGTCGCTTGCGCCAAAGCGCTCGCGCATTATGTGGGCCCACATCCGCCTGGCGGCGCGGAACTTGGCCACCTCCTGAAAGACGTTGTTGTGGCCGTTGAAGAAGAACGCCAGACGGGGCGCGAAGCGATCGACCTCAAGGCCCGCGGCGAGCGCCGCCTGCACGTACGCGATGCCGTTCGCGAGCGTGAACGCCACCTCCTGGACCGCCGAGCAGCCCTTCTCACGGAAGTGGTAACCGGAGATGGAGATCGTGTTCCACCAGGGGACCCGTTCGTTGCAGTAGGCGAACAGGTCGGTGGTCAGCCGGATGGCCCCCTCCGGCGGATAGATGAAGTTGCCGCGCGCGATGTACTCCTTGAGGATGTCGTTCTGGGTCGTGCCACGAAGCTGATCGGAAGCCACTCCGTACTCTTCGCCCACAAGCTCGTACAGCAGGAGCAACACGGCGGCCGGGGCGTTGATCGTCATCGAGGTCGAAACCTGATCGAGCGGGATGCCGTCGAATGCGATCCGCATGTCGTCGATCGTGTCGATGGCCACTCCAGTGCGGCCGACTTCGCCGAGGCAGCGGGGGTCGTCTGAGTCCAGTCCGAGCTGGGTCGGCAGGTCGAACGCCATGCTCAGCCCGGTAGAGCCATGCTCGAGCAGATAGTGGTAGCGCTCGTTGGACTCTTTGGCGCTCGCGTACCCGGCGTACTGGCGCATCGTCCACAGGCGGCTGCGGTACATGTCGGGATGGATGCCGCGCGTGAACGGGTACTCGCCCGGCTCGCCCAGCCGCTTATCGAGCTCGGCCGACAGGTCGGATTCGGTGTAGAGGGGCTTGACCTCGATACCCGAGTCCGTGAAGCGCCGCTCGTCCTCAGGCCCGGTGATAGGCGCGATGGCGCGGTGCTCGGGGGTGGTGGCCATGGCCTGAGGTTACCCCTCGCCCGCCGAACGGCAGGCGGCCGAACCCGTCCTCTTTTAAAGCACCTTTGAGAGGAATGCCCTGGTGCGCTCGTGCTTGGGAGAGCCGAGCACGTCTTGGGGGCGCCCCGCCTCGACCACGATCCCGTCGTCCATGAACACGGCTTTGTCGGCGACTTCGCGCGCGAATCCCATCTCGTGCGTTACCACGATCATGGTCATGCCGTCGCGGGCGAGCTGACGTATCGCCTCGAGCACCTCGCCCACCAGCTCGGGATCAAGTGCCGATGTAGGCTCGTCGAAGAGCATCAGCTTGGGGCGCATGGCGAGGGCGCGGGCGATCGCCACGCGCTGCTGCTGGCCTCCCGAGAGCGCCACCGGGTAGGTGTTGAGCTTGTCGGCGAGCCCGACGCGCGCGAGCAGTTCGGTTCCCTGCTTACGCGCCTCGTCGCGTCGGACTTTGGACACCTGGACCGGAGCGAGCGTCACGTTCTCAAGCGCGGTCATGTGGGGGAAAAGATGGAAGTGCTGAAAGACCATCCCCACCTCAGCGCGTTTGCGCGCGACCTCGCGCTCGGGGAGTTCGTGCAGCTTGCCGCCCCGCTCGCGGTAGCCAACGAGCTCCCCGTCGACATATAGCCGGCCGGCGTTGATCTTGTCGAGGTGGTTGATACAGCGCAAGAACGTCGACTTGCCCGAGCCCGACGGGCCGAGGATGCACATCACCTCGCCGCGGCCGACCTCGAGCGTGATTCCTTTGAGCACCTCGAGCCGCCCGAAGCGCTTGTGGACGCCCTCGGCTTTGACCATTGCGGTCATGCGACCGGCCCCGCCGCTCCCCCGCGTTCGAAGGTCAGCCAGCGAGCTCGCATCGTGGCCCGCTCGGCGCGCGTGAAACCGCGCCCGAAACGTCGCTCGATGAAGTACTGGCCCACGTATAGGACGCTGGTCATCGCCAGGTACCAGATGCTCGCGACGATCAAAAGCGGGATCACCTTGTAGTTGACGTCGTAAATCGACTGAGCCGAGAAGAGCAGCTCCCCGTATGAGGCTACGACCAGCAGCGAGGTGTTCTTGAGCATCGAGATCGTCTCGTTGCCCGTCGGCGGGATGATCACCCGCATCGCCTGCGGCAGCACGATCCGCCGCATGATCTGAAGCCGGCCCATCCCAAGCGACTGCGCCGCCAGGGTCTGGCCCTCGTCAACGGAGATGATCCCCGCCCGCACGATCTCGGACATGTACGCGCCTTCGTTGAGTCCAAGCCCGAGCATGGCCGTCACCAGCGGCGTAACGATCGTGTTTGCGTGCGCGTGGACGAACGTCGGCCCGAACGGGATCCCCAGCGAGATCGTCGGAAACAGCGCGGCGATGTTGTACCAGAACAGGATCTGGACGAGCAGCGGCGTCCCCCTGAAAAACCAGATGTACAGCCAACTGGCGCCCGACACGATCGGGTTGGGCGACAGCCGCATCACGGCCGCGATCACCCCAAGCAGGATCCCGATTCCCTGGCACAACGCGGTCAGGTAGATCGTGGCCAATACGCCGCGCAGGATGCGCGAGTCAAACAAGTAGTGGCCGACGACATGCCACTGAAACCCCTGCGAGGTGACGATCGACCTGACCGCCGCCGCGACGAACAGCAGGATGACCGCCGCCGCGATCCAGCGCCCCGGATGGCGGACAGGGACGGCCTTGATCTCCTCGGGCCGTTCGGCGCGCTGCTCTTCAGTCAGTTCGGGAGCGCTCACCTCTGATTCGAAGTGTCGCGCTTTCGGCTAGCTCGTGGCGCCGTTGATCTTGACCTTCGAGATGTGGATTTCGATCCCGCTGAGGCCCCACTTGCTGAAGATCTTGTCGTAGGTGCCGTCCTTTACGAGGACCTTGAGCGCTGCGAGCACCGACTTGTCGAGGCCGTTCTTGGGCATGGCGAGGCCGTACGGGACCGGGGCAAATGCTGATCCGACGACCTTGAATTCGCCGTTTGACTTTTTCACCTGGTAGGTGGCAACCGGCGTGTCGGCGAAGCCAAGCTGGGCACGACCACTGGACACGGCGAGGTTGGCCTCCGTCTGGGTGTCGAAAACGAGGACCTTGACGCCCGACTTACCGGCCTTCGTGCACTTGCCGCTCTGCGTCTTCGCGTCGGCCTCCTCAGTGGTACCGCTCTCGACCGAAACTGTCTTGCCGCAGATGTCGGCAATGCTCCCGATCGAGGTCCCGCCGCTCGCCTTGGTGTAGAACGACTCCCCGACGAACGCATAATCGACGAAGTCGACTGTTTTTTCGCGCGCCTTGGTGTCGCCGAACGACGATGCTCCCATGTCGTACCGGCCCGCCGCGAGGCCCGGGATGATCGTGGCAAAGGTCGCGTTGACCAAGTTCACCTTGAGCCCCATCACCGCCCCCAGCGCGTGGCTGAGGTCGGCGTCCATACCGATGATCGTGTGCCCGTTGGAGGCAAAGAACTCGTCCGGCGCGTAGGTCGCGTCGGTTGCCACGGTGAGGGTGCCCTTGGACTCGATCGACTTCGGCACCAACGCGGCGACAGTCGCGCTCTTGGCGGGCATGGTGAACCCTGACGATGATGAACTACTCGACGTAGTGTGAGACGTCTTGGTCGACGACTTATTGCTGCTGCTCCCGCACGCCGCAACCGCGACGGCAAGGGTCACACGCTGAAAGACGCTGCGAATGTTCTGCTCCACCTATGCACGGAATCCTCCTTGAATCTTCGGCGGCGAGCATAACGCCGAATTCGGCTTTCCGGGGCATTAGCCTTCAGTTAACCGTCGGCGAATCCGGTTCTCGCGGCCGTGCTAGATCGGGCGCGGGCCGAGTGTGGTCTGGCCCAACTGGTCACCCGAAGTCGGGCCGAGGGGCTGAATCAAAGGCGAGTGCTTCACCGAGCCGGGCCTCCGCGCGAAGGTCATCCGCGAGGACTCCATCGAGGGCAGCTGAAGCGAGAGACCGCCCGAGCGCCGGAGCGTGTTTGAACATGTTGTCACCGGCCACGAAATACACCTGCTCCGCTTCCCAGACTCCGATCGCATCGGTATTCCATGGCAACCAAGTTACCCAACAGTGGCGAAAGGAAAGGGGTGTTGGGATGAGCCCGGGGAACGCAGACTTCACGTAGTCCACGGCGCCCGCCGTGACAGACTCGAGACGGGACGGCTCGATGCTGCTGAGGTCTTCGCGCACCGGGATACGCCCGTTTCCCTCGACGCCGATTGAATACTCCCGAGCGCCGGGGGTGGGTGTGCCGTATGAGCCGCCCGGGCGGAAATAATCGGTGACGTCGACTATGCACGGAGCTTTCGCGGGAAGCTCATCCTTAATTGCAAATGTCACTCTCCCATGGATGCCGAGCTGGACTGGAATGCAGACTCCCAGGCCACGCGCCAATCGGGCGGTGTCGGCACCGGCGCAAACGACGGCTGAACCGTGTTCGGCGCGGCCGCTGTTGGTCCGGATCTCGACCGATCCATGCCTTGTCGGCCACATCGTCAAGACCTCATCAGCGACGAAGGTTCCCGCGATGTGGCCCGAAAGAGCCTTGATGGTCGCCGCTGCCCGGATCGCGCCCCCGTCTAGGTCGAGAAAAGCGGGACCCTCGTAGCGCGCTAGCAGAGGCATGCGCTCTTGGAGGTCGGCTGGCGCCAGCGTCTCGACCCCAATACCGGTGGCGGCGAGTTGACCCACGTATTCCGTCACGTCGGGAGCTAGCCAAACGACCCCGTTGCCCACGACAAGCTGGGTCCCGAATGACTCTTCCCATTCCCTGTAAATGGACCGGCTCTCGCGGGCGAATTCGATCAGTCGGACGTCGTCATGAAGGTGACGGAAAATCCGTGATTCACCTCCGGACTGACTACCTCCGCACGTCCCACGTTCGTAGACGGTGATCGTCGCGCCACGCTCGCGCAGTGCATGCGCGGTGGCCAAACCGACAACCCCGCCGCCGACGACGGCTACATCTGATGTCTCGGTCAAGGAGCACCTTTCCGGTCAACCGCTATCGCCTCCGGTCGACTATCCGAGAGCATAAGCGAGACGCGTGCCGGTGGCCACTACGCTTCTGTGAATGGTGGTCAGAGTCCGACTGTTCGCCGCCCTGCGCGAGCGCGCGGGCCGCGACGAGATCGAGCTAGAGCTTCCTGAGGGCGCACTCGTTTCCGACGCGCTCGAGCGGATGGGCGGACTGATTGGGGACGTAAGGGCGGTGCTGGCGGTCAACCGCGAATACGCCGCGGGCGACACGGCGCTGAACTCCGGAGACGAGCTCGCGCTGATCCCACCGGTATCGGGCGGCGGGCCCATCTCCGCCACCGTCCACGTCCGGCTGACCTCCCAGCCGATCGAACTCGATTCCCTGTTGAGCCGTGTTCGTGACCCCCGCGCCGGCGCGGTCGTCGTCTTCGAGGGGGTCACCAGAGACGTCGCGCAGCTCGAGTACGAGGCCTATGGCGATATGGCCACGGCCAAGATCTCGGAGATCGTGTCCGCGGCGGTCGACAAGCATGACCTCTGCGCCACGGCAGTCGAGCATCGCGTGGGAACCGTGCCGCTGTCTGAACCCTCGGTGGTGGTCGCGGTCTCGGCGCCTCACCGAGCCGAGGCCTTCGCAGGGGCGCGGGAAATTATCGACAGGCTCAAGTCGGAGGCTCCAATCTGGAAGCAGGAGGAGGGCGAGTGGGTGCAAGGCGTGACGCCGTCGAAGCCGAGCTGAGGGCACTTCCCTCGGTCCATGAGCTCGCGGGCAGACTGGACGGCCCGCACGCCTTGCGGGTGAAGGCCGCCCGCCAAGCGATCGACGACCATCGCGCGGCCGTGCGGGCGGGCGCCGAGCCCGGTCTCGACCTCGTCCCGAGAGCCCGCGACCTGCTCGCCGGTTTTGAGTCGGCGTCGCTGCAGCCCGTGATCAACGCCACGGGCGTGATCATCCACACCAACCTCGGGCGGGCGCCGCTGGCGGCCCCGGCGCGGGCCACGGTTGCGGCCACGGCGCTCGGCTACTCCAATCTTGAGCTCGACTTGGACAGTGGGCGTCGCGGAAGCCGCCAGGCTCACGTTGAGGGGCTCTTGTGCGAGCTCACCGGGTCCGAGGCGGCGATCGCGGTCAACAATGGAGCGGCGGCGGTGCTCCTCGCTGCCGCCGCACTTGCCGGCCACGGCCGGGCCATCGCGGTCTCCAGGGGCCAGTTGGTGGAGATTGGCGGAGGGTTTCGAATTCCCGAAGTGGTGGTCCAGTCGGGATCGCAGTTGCTCGAGGTCGGGACCACCAACCGCACGCGCCTCTCGGACTACGAGCGAGCCCTCGCGGGGGCGCAGACGCAGGTGGGTGCGATCCTGCGCGTGCACCAATCGAACTTCCGCACGGTGGGGTTCGTCGAGGAGGTCGCAATCGAGGCCTTGTGCGAGCTCGGTGTGCCGGTGATTGACGATGTCGGTTCGGGCGTTCTCGCCGATCCGGCCGCGGCTCTCCCGGCGGACTCGAGCAACCCTCGCGCCGCGCTGGCCCTGGCCGAGGAGCCGGCGCTCAAGCGGTCGGTCGCGGCCGGGTCGGCAATCGTGTGTTGCTCGGGGGACAAACTGTTGGGAGGGCCTCAGGCGGGGCTCATGATGGGCCGCAGCGACGCGATCGCAGCCGCGCGCGCCCATCCCTTGGCCCGAGCGGTACGCGTCGACAAGCTTTCGCTGGCGGCACTCGAGGCGACTTTGCTCCTCTATCGCGACCCCCGGCGGCCGTGGCGCGAGATTCCGGCGCTCGCGATGCTCGCCGCGGACGAGGCCACGCTCAGCCGGCGCGCCGAGCGGCTGGCTCGCGGCGTCGGTCCTCCCGCCGAGATCGTCCGCTCATCGGCCACAGTCGGCGGGGGCGCCCTGCCGCTGCTCGAGCTCGAGGGACCGGCGGTCGCTCTCGCCGGCGAGGATCCAGTGGCCGTGGTGCGTTCCCTGCGCGACGGGCGGCCGCCGTTGATCGCGCGGATCCACGACGGCCGGGTGCTACTTGATCCGCGCACGCTGACCGACGAAGAGGTCGAGGTGGCGATCGTGACCGTTCGGCGGGCGCTGAGCCGGTGAGAAGCGGGCAGCCATGAGTGCGGCGCCGCTGACGCTGGGCACGGCGGGCCACATCGACCATGGCAAGACAGCGCTGATCCGCGCTCTCACCGGCGTAGACACGGATCGGCTGCCGCAGGAGCGCGCCAGAGGAATCTCGATCGAGCTCGGCTACGCACAGCTTGAGCTGCCCTCGGGTCGCCGGCTCTCGGTGATCGACGTCCCCGGTCACGAGCGGTTTGTGCGCACGATGGTGGCCGGCGCCACGGGGATCGACCTGTTCCTGATGACGGTCGCCGCTGACGACGGCGTGATGCCACAGACGCGCGAGCACGCCGCGGTCTTGCGCGCACTGGCGGTCGAGGTAGGCGTCGCCGCAATCACGAAAAGCGATGCGGCCGATCCCGCAGCCGCGGCCGCGGAGGTAGCGGAACTGATGCCCGCCATCCCGGTCATACCCGTTTCCGCACGGACCGGGGCGGGGCTCGAGGATTTGCGTGCAGGGCTCGATCACGCAGCGCGTCGGGTCGCAGGTCGAGCCGGCCGGCCCGGTTCCGACGGCGTGTCCTCGCGGCTGCACGTCGACCGAGTGTTCACCATCCATGGGGCGGGGACGGTCCTCACCGGCACGCTGTGGTCGGGCGAGGTGGGGCGGGGAGATGAGCTCGTGCTGCTGCCGGCCGGAAGGCGCGTGCGCGTGCGCGGAGTGCAGGTGCACGACCAGCCGGTCACCCGCGCCTTGGCGGGACAGCGTGTGGCGATCAATTTGACCGGCACTGCTCTAACCGACGTGGCGCGCGGCGACGTGCTGGCCAGCGCGCAGCCGGATATCGCGCCGACGTATCGCATGGACGCCGCCCTGCGGTGGGAGCCGGGCGCCGAACCCGCCTCCGGCGAGCGCGTGCAGGTACACCACGGAACGCGCGAGGCTCCTGCACGGCTCGCATGGCTGGGAGGACGCTTCTGGCAAATACGGCTCGAACAGCCACTGGTGCCGCTGGCCGGGGACCGGCTCGTCGCCCGCCGGATCGCTCCGCCCGACACGCTCGGCGGCGGCCTGGTGCTCGACGCTTCGCCGCCGCGCCACGGTCCCTCGCGCGAGCTGCTGGCGCGACTGGAGCGGCTGGAGCGGGGAGAGGAACCAGAGCCGGCCGTGAGCGTGGACTCCCCCCGGTCCACGCGATCGCGCGAAGGGGCCGACCGGAGCCCAGCGCCCATGGAGCTCACACCGGCCCAACTTGCACTGGAGCAACGCCTCCTCGATGCCGGCCTCGCTCCTCCCGTGGACCACGAGCTTGACAGGGCCGATCTGGCCGCGCTGAGGGCTGCGGGCCGCGTGGTTCGCGTGTCGCGGTCTCTGCACTACCACCGCGACGTGCTCGATCAGGCGCAGCGGCGGGTCGTCGCCTTGGCGGAGGAGCGTGGCGGCGCGGTCACGCTGGCGCAGCTTCGCGACGAACTTGGAACGTCGCGTAAGTTCGCCCAGGCGCTGCTCGAGCACCTCGACTCGGAGAAGGTCACGATCCGCCGGGGCGATGCCCACTACGTCCGAAGCGCTCATTCGTCGGCGCGCCGGCAGAAGTGATGCAAAGCGGCGCTGCCGTTACGCTGGCCCAGGTGGAAAGAGACGTCGCGAAGCTATTCCTGGACCTACACCACGAGCGGCAACCGCTTCTGCTCCCGAACATCTGGGACGCCGGCTCGGCGAAGCTGATGCGGTCCTTCGGATTCGACGCGCTGGCGACAACCAGCAGCGGTCATGCCGCGACGCTGGGGCGACTCGACGGCTCGGTAACGCGCGACGAGGCGCTCTCCCACGCGGCGACGATCGTCGCAGCGACCGATCTGCCCGTATCGGCCGACCTGGAAAACGGGTTTGCCGACGATCCCCAGGGCGTGGCCGAGACGGTCGAGCTGGCCCTTGCGACCGGGCTTGCGGGCTGCTCGGTAGAGGATTTCACGGACGACCCCGATGATTCGATCTACGACTTGGACGCGGCGCGAGCGCGTGTCGCCGCCGCGGCGCAGGCCGCCCACCGCGGCCCCCAGACGCTTGTGCTGACCGCGCGGGCCGAGAACCACATCCGCGGCCGTCCCGATCTGGAGGACACCATCACCCGCCTTCAGGCGTACGAGGAGGCCGGCGCCGACGTGCTGTACGCGCCCGGGCTGACGAGCGCGGGCGACATCGCCCGCGTGGTCCGATCTGTCGGAAAGCCCGTGAACGTGCTCGCCCGGGCGGGAGCCCCCTCGATAACCGAGCTGGGCGAGCTCGGCGTGAGCCGCGTGTCCGTGGGCGGGTCGTTTGCGTTTGCGGCGCTCGGCGAGCTGCGCGAGGCGGCCATTGAGCTGCGCGATCGAGGCACCTACTCGTTCCTCGAAAGTGCCGGCGCTGGCCAGCGGGCGGTCCGCGAAGCCTTCGACTGAGGTCCTGAGACGGGCCCCTAGAGCGCTCCTCCGGCGGCAGGCGGAGCAGTAGGGTCGGGTACGCGCTCTCGCGCCTGCTCGCGCACGAGGTAGTCCTCGATGAACATGGGCGCGTCGCTGGAGCGCTCCACCACCGACAGCAGCGAGGACATGGTCGAGACCTCCTCGATCTGCTCTTTGAGAAACCACTGCACGAACTGTTCGCTCAGATAGTCGTTCTCCTCCCGGGCCACCGCGGCCAGCGCCGCGATCTGATCCGAGACGCGCTTCTCCTGCTCAAGGGCAAGCGCGACCGGCGCCACGATGTCGGCGAACTCCGTTTCGGGCGCCTGCACCCCCGGGATCGCCACCTCCGCACCCGAGTCGAGCAGGTAGCGCACCATCATCATCGCGTGGTTGCGCTCCTCCAACGCCTGGCCGTAGAAGAAGGTCGCGAGGCGGGGCAGGGTGCGACCGTCAAAGTAGACCGCGTTTGCGATGTATTGCTGCTCGGCTCCGAACTCGTTGCCCACCTGCGTGTTGAGTCGCTCTATGAACCGATTTGCCGCCATGTGGGCGCACATCGTATTGCCCGAGCGAAGTGCTTAGGGCTCACGGCAGCCACGCGGGGTCCTGGCCCGCTGTAGATTCCCGGCCCATGGCCACCTGCCTAGTGACGGGGGGTGCCGGCTTCCTAGGCTCTCACCTCTGTGACGAGTTGCTACGACGCGGCCACCGAGTGATCTGCGTCGACAATCTCGAGACCGGCTCGTTGGCCAACATCGAACACATCCGCCACGAGCGCTTTGTCCACCTGAACCTGGACATCATCGAGCCCTATTTCTTGGAGGAGCCGATCGACTTCGTCTATCACCTGGCCTCGCCCGCGTCACCGATCGACTACCTGCGTCTGCCGTTGCATACGCTCAAGGTGGGGTCGTATGGCACCCACCACACGCTCGGGCTGGCCAAGAAGCATCGCGCTCGCTTCCTCATCGCGTCGACTAGCGAGGTCTACGGCGATCCAAAGGTTCACCCCCAGCGCGAGACGTACTGGGGGCACGTCAACCCAATCGGCCCCCGCGGTGTGTATGACGAAGCCAAGCGCTACGCCGAAGCGCTGACGATGGCGTATCACCGCCAGCAGGGAGTGGACACTGCCATCGCGAGGATCTTCAACACGTTCGGCCCGAGGATGCGCCCCCATGACGGCCGCGCGATCCCGACCTTCCTGCGCCAGGCGCTTCAGGACCGCCCCATCACAGTTTTCGGAGAAGGCTCCCAGACGCGCTCGTTTTGCTACGTCGAGGACGAGATCCGTGGCCTAATCGTGCTCGCCGAGTCCGGGTATCACGACCCCGTCAACATCGGTAATCCGGACGAGTACACGTTGCTCGAGCTCGCCGAGTTGGTTATCGAAGTTACAGGCTCGAGGTCCGAGATCATCTTCGAGGCCCTGCCCATCGACGATCCTAAAGTCCGCCAACCCGACATCACGCTGGCGAAGGAGATCCTGGGTTGGGAGCCGACCGTGGACCTGCGCGAGGGTCTCGGACGCACGATTGCCCAGGCAGGGCGAGAGACACTCGTTGGTGCCGCAAGCTAGGCCAGTACCTCTATTCCCATGCCTCCCACCGACAGGTTCGTGATCAGCTTTGCGGCGTCGCCGCCGCAGGAGAGCCTCCCGTATGGGCGCTGGGCGGAGACGCTCGCGGATCACTTCCGTGCCGCGTGCGCCGAGATCGACACCGAGGGCGAAGAGCTTGGAGAGCCCGGCGAGGTCGCGTGGTTTCCCGATCGCTCGTATGCGGGCCGAACGTTCGTCCCCGCGGTCGCTCGCACCACCACCGGCTATGAGCTTTTCGGCTATGTCTCGTTCCGTGAGGGCTCATCGGGCGAGCAGTCCACGGAATCACGCGCTCCGTCGGACTTTCATGCGCACGCGGACTTCACATCCGAGCTAGCGGAAGCCAATCCCGACTGGAAGCTCGATCTCAACGACGAAGTGATTGGCTCCTGGCGGGGCGAGGAGGGCAGCGTGGCCGACGTGACGCTCGTCTGGGGAGTACCCCTGATCCCTGGCGGCGAGGTCGTCACGGCCGAGCTTGCCAATCTCGCGGTCGACCAGTGTGGGCTGGTCGAGGATCGCTTCACGCTGATCGCCCCCGATAACTACCGCCAGGACTTTTTGGAGATCAAACTGTGGAGCAAACGCGGCCAGGAGCTGGCGGCGGAGTCGCTTTACGTCGAGGAGGACGACGAGGAGGAGTAGGGCGGCTACTCGGCCGCCACCGGGTCCTGTCTGTGGACCTCTTCCCTGGTCAGCGGGAAGTGACACGCCGCAACGCTGCCCGCCCCCTTGTCTTCCAGCGGCGGCTCATCCACCGAGCAGACCTCCTGTGCCTTCGGGCAGCGGGTGTGGAAGCGGCATGCCGAAGGCGGATTGGCTGGGCTGGGGACGTCGCCGGATAAGAGCTGGCGACCGCGACGGCGCGACTGAGCCGGGTCGGGCACCGGGACGGCCGAGAGCAGAGCACCCGTATAGGGGTGGCGCGGGTACCCGTAAAGCGCCTCATTAGGCGCAAGCTCGACGACCTTGCCGAGGTACATGACGGCTACGCGGTCGCACATGTGCCGCACCACAGAAAGGTCATGCGCGATAAAGATCAGCGTCAGGTTGAACTCGTGCTGAAGGCTGCGCAGCAGGTTCAGCACCTGTGCCTGGATCGAAACGTCCAGCGCCGAGACGGGCTCGTCGGCGACGAGCAGCTTGGGGTCCAGGGCGATCGCGCGTGCGACTCCGATGCGCTGTCGTTGGCCGCCGGAGAACTCATGCGGATAGCGGTTGTAGTGCTCGGGATTGAGCCCCACTCGATCCATGAGTTCCTGGACTCGTCGCTTGCGTGCTCCTTTCTCGGTGAGCATCCGGTGAATCGCGAACGGCTCGGCGATGACCGAGCCAACGGTCTTGCGCGGGTTGAGCGACGAATAGGGGTCCTGGAAAATCATCTGCACCTCGCGGTGCAGCGCCTTGAGGCCGTCGCCCTTGCGTTTAGCGATGTCCTCGCCTTCGAATAGCACCTGGCCTCCGGTCGGGTCCAGCAGCCTCACGAGCAGCCTTGCTGTCGTGCTCTTGCCACACCCGGTCTCACCTACGAGGCCCAGCGTCTCGCCGCGCTTGACCTCGAAGGAGACGCCATCGACCGCTTTCACGGCACCGATCTTGCGCTGGAAGACGATCCCGCGGGTGATCGGGAAGTGCTTGACGAGATCCCGGACCTCGAGCAGCGGCGTCGCGGTGGTGCCCGTGGACGCGGTGGCCCGCTGCTCGGTCGTCGTCATGGCCCGCCCGTCCCGCTCGACGGCACCTCTGGCGTCTCTGCTCGCGGAGCAGTGGATGCGACTGCGGGCGCCCTCGACGGATATCCGTCCCCAGCGAGCTGACGCAGCGATGTCGGGTCACGACCAGCCTTGAGACCGTTCCAGATCTGGCGCCGGATGGTCGGCTCCAGCAGGCAGGCGACCTGGTGACGGCCGTTGTCCGGCAAACTCACCAGCGGCGGGTCCACGGTGCGATGGCGCTTCTGCACGTACGGGCAACGGGGGTGAAAGAAGCACCCCGACGGCCGCTGGATCAGGCTGGGGGGACGCCCTGAGATCGGCACGAGATCGTCGCCGCGCTGCTGGTCGAGCCGCGGGATCGATGTAAGAAGGCCCCACGTGTAGGGGTGTTCGGGTGCGTCGAAGATTTCGTCGGTCGAAGCATGCTCAACGATGCGACCGGCGTACATCACGCAGATCTCGTCGGTGATTTCGGCCACCACGCCGAGGTCGTGCGTGATGATGATGATGGCCATTCCCAGCCGGTCCTGGAGGTCCTGCAACAGCGCCAGGATCTGCGCTTGAACAGTCACGTCGAGCGCGGTGGTCGGCTCATCCGCGATCAGCAGCTTCGGTTCATTGGCCAGCGCCATCGCGATCATCGCCCGCTGGCGCATCCCACCCGAAAACTCGTGCGGATACTGGTCCACGCGCCGTTTGGGATCTGGTATGCCCACCAGCTCGACCAGGTCCATCGCACGCTTGCGGGCAGCCGATTTCGACACGTCGCGGTGTATGCGGATGGCCTCGACGAGCTGGTGGCCGACTTTGTAAAAGGGGTGAAGAGACGACAGCGGGTCCTGGAAGATCATCGCGATCTCGCTGCCCCTGATGCGGCGAAGCTCGTCGGTGGAGGCGGTCAGCAGGTCCCGGCCTCCGAACACGATCCGGCCTGAGATGCGCGTGGAGCGGCTACGTGTCAAGCCGAGCGTGGTGAGCGACGAAACCGTCTTCCCTGACCCCGACTCCCCCACGATCCCGAGCGTCTTGCCCGTGTCGACCTGGTACGAGACGCCGTCGACGGCATGGACGACGCCGTCCTCGGTGTCAAAGCTGACTCGAAGGTCCTCGACTTCCAGCAGCGGGCTCACGTGTATCTGACCCGCGGATCGAGGTAGGCGTAGAGGATGTCGACGATGAGGTTCGCGATCACGATGAAGAAGGCCCCGAGCATGACCGTGCCCTGGATGATCGGCAGATCGGCGTTCTGGATGCCGTCGTACGCAAGCCGCCCCACGCCGGGGATGTCGAACACCGTCTCTGTGAGGACCGCCCCGCCCATCAGGATGCCGATGTCCAGCCCTAGCACGGTTACGATCGGCGTGATCGCTGAGCGCACCCCGTGTTTGAGAATCACCCGCCACTCCGGTAGACCCTTGGCCCGCGCCGTGCGGATGTAGTCCTCGGACATCGTCTCGATCAGGTTAGCCCGCAACAGGCGGGCGTAGAAGGCGGCGAAGCTCGCCGCGAGCACCATCCACGGCATGATCAGCGAACCGAACCATCGCCCCGGGTTGGCGGTGAGCCCCGTGTAGGTGTCGGCGCCGTCGAAGATGTGTACGACGCCGATGTCGTTGGCGAACAAGAAGAGGCCAACCAGTCCGAGCCAGTAGACCGGCGCGGAGATGGCCAGCAGGCTTACACCCATGGTCATCCGGTCCATCCACGTGCGAGGTCGGATGGCCGAGATGATCCCTACGGGTATTCCCAGGAGCAGCCACACGATCACCGCGCCCACAGTGAGCGAGATCGTGGCGGGCAGGCGCTGGAAGATCAGCGAGCGCACCGGAAGCGAGTACTGGTAGCTGTAGCCGAAATTGAAGTGCAGCAGCACACCCTTGATGTAGAGCCAGTACTGCACATAGATCGGTCTGTCGAGGCCCAGGACGTGGCGGATGTGGGCGATCAGTGCCGGGTTCGGCGACCGCCCCGCCCGCAGCACCGCCGGGTCGGCGGATGGAAGCGCGTAGAAGATGATGAAGGTCACCGCGCTGACGATGATCAGCACGACGACGGCCCAGAGGAGGCGGCGGATGATGTAACGGCCCATGGCGGTGGAGCCCGGGGGGCCCCGCCGATGCGGCGGGGCCCCTCAGATCAGTTGCTCGTTGGGTCTATGCGGACCTCACTTCGTCGAGCTGAACGATAGGTTCCAATCGTCGTTCCAGGGATCGAGCACGCCGCGGACCTTCGACCCCTCGAGCTCGGCGTTGTCGGACCAGACCTCCGGGATCGCTGCCGCGTCGTCGACGATCATCTTGTCGGCCTTGGCGAACGCCTTGAACCGCTCCGACTGGTTTGTGATCGCCGCCGCCGAGTCGATCTGCTTGTTGACCTTCGGGTCGTTGAGCACGCCCCAGTTCGAGTTGTTGATCGGCACAATCGCCTCGCCGCTGAACGGCACGAACAGCGCCGCGTATGGATCCGGGAAGTCCTCGATCCACCCGGCGGTCGGGCACACGTTGACGTGCGCCTTGACGTAGCCGCAGAACTTCGAGTACATCGTCTGCTGGGGGACCGCCTTGATCGTGGTCTTGAATCCCAGCTGGGTGAGGCCCGACTGCACCGTCTGCATCTCCTGCGGTCCGGGGGCGGCGTTAGAGCCGACGATCAGTACGTTGGCGCTGCCCGTGTACTTGCAGTGCGGGTAACCCGCGAGCTTCATGTACTTGCACGCGACCGAGTGGTCGCCGCTCGGGTGCGAGACGAAGTCCTGTTTGAACCCCGCGTTCCCGCCGGCCTCCTTGAAGCCCGGGACCTCCGGGTAGACGAAGTGCGTGGCTACCGTCGCGACGAGCTTGCCGCCGCGATCGAGGGCGTAGGCATTGCGGTTCTCGACCGCGAGCACGGCCTTGCGCAGGTTGACGTTGTTGAACGGCGGCACCTGCGTGTTCAATGCCGCGTAGTAGATCCCCAGCGGCGCGATCGACAGCTGCTTTTTCTTGCTCTCGTAGGCCTTCTTGAGCACCGGCGCCGGCGGCGTATCGGCCATCAGCAGGTTGGTGCTGTCGAGCGTCTTGTTGGCGGCCACAGTGGGGTCGAGACCGGCGTTCCACACGATCTTGTCGGCATAGGCCGGGCGCACGCTGTCGGCGTTGGCCGAGTGCTTCCAGTTGGGGTTGCGCACCAGGGTTAGCTGCTGGCCGGGCGTGTAGCTCTTGATCATGTACGGCCCGGTGAACACCTGAGTGGTCGGTTTGCTGTCCCAGGTCGACGGGCTGCTCTTGTCGGCCTTGTCGGTGTAGCCGGCGGGGATCGCCGCGGTTCCCGGGAGAGTCAGCGCCTTGGCCATGGTGGCCCCGAACGGCTTGGTCAGATGGAAGACGATCGTCGTCTTGTTGGGCGTGCTGATGCCTGGGATCGGCCGGTTACCGGGGGCCAGCTTCGCTCCAACGATCGGGAAGTAACCGCCCGCGTACCCGTTCTGCACGTTGGCGTTGAACATGCGCTCGAACGCAAACTCCACGTCTTTCGAGGTGACGGCCCGGTTAACGGGCGGGCTGAAGTGCCAGCCCGACTTGATGTGGACCGTCACCGTCTTGCCGTCGGAGCTGATCTGGGGCGGCCCGGAGGCCACAAGCGGCGTCGGCGTGACCGAGTTGGTCGGCGTGTACGTGTACAGAGGGCTCTGGGTGGAGTACTCGACCACGTAGTCGATCTGGAAGTACGACGCCCCTGGATCCAGGTGCTCCCATCCCTCAGCGGTGACCAGATTTAGAGTCCCGCCCGTTCTCTGGCTCGAGCTCGGCTTGGTGTTAGCGAGGCCGGCGTGCGATAACCCGCTGCTGCTGCTGCTCGTGCTCGTGTTGCCACTGCTGCTCGACCCGCAAGCGGCCACCGCGATTGCACACCCGGCGGCTATGAGCGGGATGAGCGCCCGTCTGATCAGACGCATCTAGTTGTCCTCCTGCTTGTTGATGTGAGAGACGTGTTCATTTGATTCACCGGCCCGTCTTGGGATTGAGCGCGTCCTGCAGCCCGTCGCCTACGAGGTTGAACGCGAGCACGGTCAGCACGAGCGCTACGCCGGGAAAGACCATGTACCACCACTCGGTGTTGAAGTTTGGGGACGCCGCGGCGATCATCTGACCCCAGCTGGCAGTGGGCGGCTGCACTCCCACGCCGAGGAAGGACAGTGCCGCCTCGTAGAGGATGTTTGTGGGCAGGATCAGCGACGAGTAGACGATGATGGGGGCGACGAGATTGGGCAGGATCTCGCGGCGCATGATCCGAGTGTTCGGGGCCCCGAGCGAGCGGGCGGCCTCGACGAATTCTTTTTCGCGCAGCGACAGCGTTTGCCCGCGGATGATCCGGCCGATGTAGGGCCAGGATGACAGCGCTATCACGACGATCAGCGTCACGCGCCCTGGGGTTATCAGGCCTCCCAGGCACCCCTTCCCGAGTGAGCACGCCGACGCAAGCCCGATCGCCAAAAGCAGGATTGGAAACGCGAGCACGATGTCCATCAGCCGCGCCAGCAGTGAGTCGATCCATCCGCGAAAGTAGCCCGCGATCGTGCCGATCGTGACCCCGACGAACACGGCGATGCCCGTCGAGATGAACGCGACCTCGAGCGAAACCCGCGCGCCGTAGATAACCCGCGCGAGGATGTCGCGCCCCAGCTCGTCGACGCCGAACGGGTGCGCCGCGCTTGGGCCGGTGGGCTGCCCGAAGGCGTCCAGGGCGTTCTGGTTGGGCTGGTTGGGACCGCTGACGCCGATCAGCTTGACGATGAAGGGCGCGAGAACAGCCACCAGGATCAATAGCACGATGAACGCAAGCGAGACCAGGGCCACGCGGTCGGAGCGGAACCGTCGCCAAAAGAGCTGCCACGGCGAACGCGCGACGATCTCGCCGCCGACGAGCTCGACGCTGTCGACGGCCTCCGGCTCGACCAGGAGTGAATCGGCGGCGCCTACGCTCACCGCCAGGCCCCTCGGTCTCCTACCAGGCCAGCCATTGCGGGAAACTCGGACCGGTAGCCGCCAGGCCCTCGAGCCTGGCCGGCTCCACGATTCCGCTATTCATGTTTTGACCGGCCAGTTCCCGTCTTCCCCGGCGAACATTTCCAAGCCGGGGGGTTCGACTTCTGGCATGGACCCTCCTCCACGCTGCGGAATTATCACACCGGGCGGGGGTTTGTCCACGTAGCTTTAACACGCCCGCAATCTGAGGGCCGGCCGTCATAGGGCGTCGGAGGCCATGTCGGCCGAACCACTGCCGGCCATGGAGCATGGCTTGCGCAAGCACCGAGCGGACGCGAGGTCGGCGGTCCGGCGGCGCTCCAGGAGCGCGTCAGCTAGCGGCTTCTGGCGGCCTCGACCCACGAACACGGATGCCCAAGTTGCCCGGACGGTCACGGCCACCGCTCGCGCCCGGACACGAGGTAAGTCACTAGTGAGGTAACGCAGAAATGGTGATTAACCATCTGCATTAAACTGCCAAATGCGTTTGGTGGCCTGTCGCGTACCCCCGGTGGTGGGCCGTCGCGTACCCCCGGTGGTGGGCCGTCGCGAACCTCTCGGTGGTGGGCCGTCGCGAACCCTCCGCGCGAGCCGGACACGTGCCAGACGGGAAAGGCCTGCCCAGACGAGGTTGGCCGAGTTAGTGGACATATAGACCGCTTTCTCGGCCAGGCTTTCGGGAGAGGCCCCGCCGGTCAGCCGCGCCGCACGCTCCATGGCCGGGCTATATCCGCGATTTGCATACCCTCTCCCCAACAAGGCCCTCGTAGCTCAATGGATAGAGCACGCGCCTCCTAAGCGCGGGATGCAGGTTCGATTCCTGCCGGGGGTACTCACCCGCCGCTCGAGCCCACTCGTACGGCGCAGGCCGCAACGAGCGCCGGCCGCGTCGCCCTACCCTCTGTCTGGACGTTGCGGATAGATCTCGTCGATCGTCGTTAGAGCGACAAATGGGGCCCCCGCGGCCCGCTCGATTGCCTCGGAGCCGCCTGCCAACCGGTCGCATATCGCCAGGACGCCGCATACGGTGTGGCCCTCCTCGCGCACCGCCTCCACCGCCCGGATGGTCGAGCCCCCAGTCGTGACCACGTCTTCGACCACCATTAGCCGGTCTTCCTGCGCAAGGAGCGGCCCCTCGATCCGGCGCGCGAGGCCGTGGTCCTTGACGTCATTGCGCACGAAGAATGCCTTGACGTCTGCGCCGCCCGCGAGCGCGGCGCACGCGATCGGGTCGGCGCCCATGGTCATACCGCCAACGGCCGTGGCCCGCCAGGTGCCGGCCTGATCGACGACGAGCGCCGCCAGGGCGAAGAAGCCCTCCGGCCTGAGTATCGCCCGTTTGGCGTCCACCAGGTATTCGGCAGTTCGCCCACTGGTCAGGACGACCTTGCCGATCACCAACGCGTGCTCGCGCAGCTGCTCGATCAGCGCTTCGCGCGCGGCGGTCACCGACCCGTCGTGCGCCATTTCCTCCTCCTACGCTCCCGCCGGCGCGGGCCGGCGCACCGAGAGCGGGCCCGTGACCGCCGCGATCACCAGCAGTGAGCCCGCAATGAGCGCGAAGACCTCGCCCGCTTGCCAGTGCAGCTCGTTGATCCCGAGCGCCAGCGAATTGTTGACCGAATGCAACGCGATGCAGGGGTACAGAGATCGGGTCCGCCAGCGCACCACGCATAGCATGAACCCCAGGAATCCAAGCGGCACAAGGTACTGGGCGGGAGCCGAGCCGACGTGGGCGAGGCCGAACACGATTGCCGTCACGATGGCCGCGAGCAAGGTGCCCACATCGCGGCCGGCCAACGTAATCCGCCACCGCCTGAGCGCGCCGAAGAAGAACCCCCGGAAGAAGGTTTCCTCGGCGATGGGGGCGATCACGCACACGAACACCGCGGCGCCGACGAGCGCCGCCGTGCTCTTGCCCACGCCGAGCTCGCTCGGCAGCTTCTCGGCCCCGTGCAGCCGAATGAGGGTCGCATAGAGGGCGGTGACGACGTAATAGATCACGCCCGCCGCGGCGAATGCCCCGACCGCGAGACCCAACGACACCCTCCGGTAACCGAAGTCCGAGGCGCGCAAGGGGCCTCTCAGCCGGGCGAAGTAGACCGCGGCTGCGACCAGGGACAGGTCGAAGAAGACCGAGCCGATCAGCGCCACCGCGGGGGTCGGGTTTGTCGCGCTCGTCCCCTTGGAACCGCCGATCGCGGCCACGACGCTGGCGGCAAACAGCCCCAGGGCAAACGCTGAGATTGCCGCTGCGGGGGCCATCCACGGCCGCCAGTTGCTGCCGTCGGGCGGAACCTCGGTCGTTGGGTGCAGCGTCATTGCCCCTCAAGGTTAAGGTGCCACTGAGTACCGAAATGGCACTTCAGTCGGAGGCGGGGGGCCAAAGAGCCTCCGCGAGCTCGGACAAGCTCGAGATCGTCCTGGTGTCGGGCGTACCCGTCCGGCCATCGCGGGAGAGCAGGATCGGCTCGATTCCGGCCCGGCGCGCCCCCGCGACGTCCTCCTCGACGCTGTCTCCCACGTGCACCGCCCGCTCGGGCGCGACACCGGCGAGCTCGAGCGCCCGCGCGAAGATCGCCTCCGAGGGCTTGCGAGCGCCCGCGCCAGCCGACGTGATCACGCCGTCGAGCAAAGGCGCCAGGCGCAACCTCAAGAGCACGTCGTCGAGGGAGACATCCCAGTTCGAGACGACGAGCACTCGGGCGGGCAAACGCCGGACCGCCTCGATCGCGTCCCGGGCGTCGGCGAACGCGCTGAAGCGCAGCGCGTCCAGGAGGATTGTCTCGAGCGAGTCGATCTCTATGGCCCGCGCGCTTCCAGGGAGCGCCTCGCGGAGTGTCTCCGTGCAACGGCGTCGCAAGCCGGCCAGGCTCTCGCGATCCCGACCCTCGTCGAGATGCGCTCGGTAGTAGGAGATCTCGGCCGCAAGCGCAACGTCTGCCTGCGCGGAACTGATTTCGACGCCGGCGTGCTCCTGTAGCCCTCTGCGAAGCGGGGGGCCGGGCGGCTCGAGCGCGACCAGGGTGCCGAGCGCGTCGAAAGTCACCGCTTCGGGCGTGCGCACCATGGACCGTTCGGAGCTGTGGACAGCCACCACTCAGGCCACGAATCGCCAGGTGGCGAACTCGGCCGTGAACAGCCCGAGCAGCACCGCACTGACCGCGATCGTCTGCAGCGCGATCCCGCGCCGGCGCACCCACGTCGTCCCCCACATGAACAGAGGGAACAGCACCAGTTCATACCGGGGTAGCGACGCCAGCGGCTGGGGTATGACCGGGTAGGAAAGGGCCGCTCCGAGGGCTACCAGCACGTATGCCCCGTATGCGAACGGCAGCTTTCTGAACACACCGACGCACCCGATCACCCCCAGTGCCAAGAACGCGAACAGCATCAGGTTCTGGCCCGCCACGCTCATCGGGTTGCCGGCCGCCTTGGGGAAGTAAGTGGGCGGGGGCGGGCCGTGGAGGAGCTGGCGAAGCCCATCCCAGGCCGCCACTGCTCCCTGCCAGATCCCACCCCAGGGCCACGCCAATTGCCTGTACCACAGGTGCTCGACGCCGAAAGGCGCGAGGCCATTGCCGGATGTAAGGGCGAGCCAGGCGACGTAAACGCCAAGGCCGGCCGGCACGAGTGCGATCCACAGAAATGACGGCCGCAACGCGTACCGGGGACGCAGCCACGAGAAGGCCGCAAGCGCGCGTGGATAGAGCCCCCGAGCCAAACGCACGCCCCCTCTACCGACAGGGCGGGCGTCGTCGCGCGGACCATAGAGGTACAGCAGCAGCAGCGGAACCGCCAGCAGCACGCCCGTATTACGGGAAGCTGCCGCGAGCCCGCCCAGCAGTCCGGCGGCCCACCACCGTCCTCGGCGGGCCAGGTAGATGCACCCCACGGAGAGGGCCAGAAACAGCGACTCGGTATAGACGGCTGAGAAGAAGAACGCCATCGGCGAGAACGCGATCAGCATCACGCAGACGTTGGCGTTGTCTTCTCCCAACTCGAGCGTCACGAGTCGGTGAAGTAAGACCAGCCCGATTCCGAAGCACACGAGCGAGACCACCACGCCACCGACCAGATCAGACCGAAACAGGGTCCCGAAGATCCGGATCAGCAGCGGATAGAGCGGATAGAAAGCGGTCCGCTGCGCCGAGTGCTCATAGCCTTGGCCGGCAATTGCCAGGTACCACACGGAGTCCCAGCGCGCAAGCGGAGACACGAGCAGGTTCCCCAGGTGTGAAAAGGGCGCGGTGACCCGTGCCGGGTCGAAGGAGCCACTGGTGTGGCTGCGTCCAAACTGCAGCACCGCGAAGATGCCGGCCGCGAATACCACGACCCGAGACGTCCACAGGGCACGCCAGCACGTCCGCAGCTCAGCGCGACGTCTGACTGGCCGCGGTGGCGCTGCCTCGGGGGATCGGGGAGGGGTTTGGAGCGCGGTAGGGCCCACGCGCATCAAGATCGTACGCGTGTGACGGATCTTGATCTGCAACGGCGCGTACGGAGGAAGGACTAATCCGATAGGCCCAGGAATTGTGCGTCTAAAATGGCTGTCGCCTGCTGCGCCCCTGGCGATGCAGCCGCGTGCAGCAACCAGATCGCTTCCATGAGCAGACGCGAAAGACAGCGCCGCCGCCGGCGCCACCGGCATCCTGTCAGGCGAAAGATTCTTCTCGCCTTCGTAGTCGTGTTCGGCGGGCTGGGGGTCGGCGCGCTCGCAGTGGTTGGCTGGGTGACAGCGGTGGCCGCGTCTGCGCCCAATCTCAACCAGCTCAAACCGCACAAGCCTGGTTCGCTGTCCGAGATCTTCGCCGCCAACGGCGAGCCGCTCGGCTACATCGACTCGACCACGCTGCGCATCCCCGTCAACGGCTCGCAGATTCCCAAGACGATTCGACTCGCCACGGTGGCGATCGAGGATCGCCGGTTCTGGCACCACGGGGCCCTGGATTACACGGGGATATTGCGTGCAGCGGTCAGGGACCTCTTCGGCAGAGGCGGTCTGCAGGGCGCCTCGACATTGACCATGCAGCTGATCGACAACCTGTATCTGAAGAACGTCGACCACACCTTGACCTACAAGATCAAGCAGGCCAAGCTCGCCCAGCAGCTCTACAACCGCCACAGCAAGAACTGGATCCTCGACAGCTACCTCAATGTGGTGCCATATGGGACCGTGGGGGGTCAGACTGCCTACGGCGTAGGAGCTGCGTCCAGGCTGTTCTTCGACAAGCCCGTGCGGGAGCTCGATCTGGCCCAATCGGCGCTACTTGCGGGTATGCCGCAGGCGCCATCCGAATACAACCCGTTTCTCTTTCCGAAGCTGGCGCGCGAGCGCCGTGCACACGTACTTCAGGCGATGGTGCAGTCGCACTACATCACCAGGGCCCAGGCCGCCGCAGCCAACGCAGAACCCCTACAGGCGCGCCACAGCACTCTGTTCGGCGTAAAGCGACTCCCCTACGTCTTCGATTACGTCGTGCAGGAGCTGCACCAGCGCTTCTGCCCGAATCAGCCCGTAACCAAGCCGTGTGCCGCCGTCGACGCCGGCGGCCTCAGGGTCTACACCACGATCCAGCCGGGCGCCGAGGCGGAGGCGCAACGCGCGATCCTCGCCCACGAGGGCGGACCGGGTCAACCTGCGGCCGCGCTCGCGTCGATCAATCCAACCAACGGTCACATCGTGGCGATCGCAAACTCCTCGACGTACGCCCACTCGAGCTTCGACTACGCCACGCAGGGACTGCGTCAGCCCGGCTCCGCCTTCAAGGTCTTCGCCCTTATGACGCTGATTCACGACTATGACGGCTCCCCAAGCAAGACGTTCTACAACTCGCACTTCCTAGCCCCCGGCTGGCTGCCGAGCGAGCCGACCTGGTCGGTGCATACCGCCGAGGAGACCTACCAGGGCGTCATCAACATCACCAAGGCGACAATCGTCTCCGACAACACCGTTTTCGCCCAGCTCGTCGTCGATCTCGGAATGGGGAAGTTCGACCAGACGGCGCACGCCATGGGCATCACGTCAAAGCTCAACGGCAATCCCGCCGAGGTGATCGGCGGCCTCACCTACGGCGTGACGCCGCTCGAGATGGCCGACGCGTACGGCACGCTCGCAAATGGCGGCCAGCACGTCGCGCCAACCGCGATCTCCAAGGTCGTCTTCCCCAACGGCAGAGTCGTCAGTATGGGCAACGAGCCGCAGACTCGAGTGTTTCCGTATAACCAGGCTTACGCGGCGACAAGCGTGCTCAAGCAGGTGATCACGAACCCATCCGGCACGGCCAGTGCCACCGTCGGGGGCTACGGCTGTCCCGCTGCGGGCAAGACCGGGACCGCCGAGAATCTCTCAAACGCCTGGTTCGTTGGGTATACGCCGCGGCTCTCCACGGCCGTCTGGGTCGGATTTCCGGGCGGAAATATTCCGATGGCCGACGGGTTCGGCGGAGCTCTCGCGGGCCCCATCTGGACCGACTTCATGACCTCGGCGCGCGACGGCTACTGCGGCGATTGGACGCCGCCGAGCGTTCCGTGGCAGGGGACCGCGTTCGTCGGACCCCATTCCGCCTCGAAGAGTTCGATCCCTCAGAACAGCGGCACGTCCACGGCGCAGATTCCGGGTCCTTATACCAACCCGCAGAACTTCTCCGCACCTCCTCAGAGCGCGCCGCCGACGACCACTCCCGGGACACAGCCGCCGCCCAAGCACAACTCGGGGCCGCCAACCGGCGGTACTCCTCCGGGGACACACGGCAACGGCGGCGGTCACAACGGCGGGGGCGGACCCAACTCGCACTAAGGCCAGGCCCTGGCTGGACCCATGGCTGCTAGCGTCTGAACGCCGCGTCGGGGCCAGCTTCCCGGCGACAACTGCACCCGAGACCACTGAATGCCAAAGGAAGAGAAGGTCGAGCTAGAAGGCGAGGTCGTGGAGGCCCTGCCCAACGCGATGTTCCGCGTGAAGCTCGACAACATGGACCGGGTCGTGCTCGGCCACGTGGCCGGGAAGATGCGTCGCTTCCGGATCCGGATCCTGCCGGGTGACCGCGTTCGGGTCGAGCTTTCGCCGTATGACCTCGATCGCGCTCGGATTGTGTACCGGCATAAGTAGCTGTACCGCTTTCGTGGCGCCGGAGCTTCCGTCTGGCCACCGCGCGGTCGCGAGTGCCCATCCGGAAGCCCCGGCGTCACTCATGCAGTCACTCCATGCGGGAACTTGAGCTGATCGAGGCCATCGAGGCGACGCTAGCCCTCCAACCTGGAAGTCATCCCCACGTGGTCCGGGGGATCGGGGATGACGCGGCTGTCGTTCGCTCAAGCGGCTACGCGGTGACCTCGACCGACATGATGGTCGACGGGGTCCACTTCCGCTGTGGGCAGCTCGGTCCTGGCGAGATCGGGCATCGCGCGCTGGCGGCCGCTCTCTCCGACCTCGCTGCCATGGGCGCCCAAGCGCGGGAGGCTTATCTGGCGCTGGGCCTTGCGCCAGGGACCGAGCCAGAGTGGGCGCTCGAACTGGTACAAGCCGCCCGCCGGCTGGCGGAACGCCACGAGGTAGCGATCCTGGGGGGCGACGTCACGCGCGCGGACGCCGCGACGGCGTGCTTCACCGTGGTCGGCCGGGCCGAGGATCCGGCGGTGCTCGTGGGGCGCGACGGGGCGCGGCCAGGGGACATGGTGGGCGTGACGGGCGGGCTCGGAGGCGCTGGAGCGGGCCTCGCGCTGCTCGACCAGAAGGTTCGGCTTGCGAGCGAGCAGGCCGCGGAGGCGCTGCGCGAGCGCTATCGCCGGCCCGAGCCGCGCCTTGCGCAAGGCCGTGCGCTGGCGGCTGCGGGCGCCCGCGCAATGATCGACCTGTCGGACGGGCTCGCCACTGACGCCGGCCACCTCGCCCGGCGCAGCGGCGTCAGGCTCGAGCTCTCCTTGGGCAAGTTGCCCCTGGAGGAAGGCGTGGCCGACGTCGCGGGTCAGCTGGGATATGACCCTGGCTCGTTTGCGGTCACGGCGGGCGAGGACTACGAGCTGTGCGCGTGCGTCCCGCCCGCAGCCTGCGACCTGGTCTGCGACGCGGGCGTCGAGATGACGTGGATCGGACGCGTTGTGGAGGGTGAGCCCGAGGCGATCTTCAGCGACGCCCGGGAGCGCCTAGTGGGGTGGGAACACGTGCTCTAGCTCCCACCAGAAGGTGTGCCCGACCCGCGCCGGGCCCAGCGGTAGGAAGCTTTTCAGCCGTGCGAACACCACAATCCGCTGGGCGGCTGAGTAGAGCGGATTACAGGCCGAGAGCACCAGCCGTTCGTAGCCCTTGTCCTTGATGATCCACCACGAGCTAGGGGTGACGACCTGGACCCGCTGGACCGCGTAGGTGAAGCGTGCGTAGCGCATCGTGAGCACGACCTTGTTGCCCTTCTTCAGTTCGTTGAGGCGGCGAAACGGCGCCAGGTAGGTGGTGCGGTGGCCGGCGATCGCGACGGTCCGCCGGACGCCCGGAAACGCGGTCTGGGGATAGTGGCCGGGCCCTTTCTCCAGGCTTGCCTCGTCGGTTCCCTGAACGACGATGTACTGCGAGCTGAACTTGGGAAACGCGATCGTTCCGATCGCCTGGCCCCGCTTGACCTGCCGCGCCTCCTGCCGCGCGAGAAAGGCGACACGCTGGCGCGCCTGCTTCATGTTCGCCAGCGCTTCCAGATCAACGCGCGACAGCGGCGCATGCTGGTATGAGAGGAAGCGCTCGTCCAGTCCGCCCTGCTTGATCAGCGCGATCAGGGCGCTGAGCGGCTCCTGCCACAGCAGGGTGGCGGCAGCATCGGCGAGCAGCAGGGCCCCGGAGATCACGAGCACCAACGAGAGGTCGCGGAGCAGGCGCGCAACGGGACTGCGTCGACGGCGAGCCGGACCCCTCGGCTGCAGCGTGCCGAAACCGTGGCCCGCCTGTTGCCCCTGCGTCGCCCCTGTAGTCACCCAAACAGGCTCTCGCCCCGGATGGGCGATGTCAATGCCGGACCGTCGGGGATGTCAACGCCGCAGCGATGATCCGCCGCGCGAAAGCGCCGACCCCGGTCGCTCGAGCGATCCTGGTCCGGCGTATCTGACCCGCCCCCGAACGGTGAACGGCGTGGTATTCGGGGGCAACCGAGCGAACGCCCACGAGGTCCCCACAGCATTCACGGCTGCGCTGACGGCGCATCCCATCAGCAGGCAGAGCAGGACCGCCTCCAGGATCCCGATGTGTCCCCCGGCGACCATGAGCACTCCGGACCAGGCGAGATCGATCGGGTCAAATCCGAGCGTGACCGCGTAGTAGGCGACCAGAAGCGCCGGCGGCGCGAGTCCGAGCGCCAGCAGCGCGATGCGCACGGCGGGACGCGTGGACTGCGCAGTGGCGAGCGCCGCCATCCACAGGTGCAGCGCGGGCACCAGGAGCAGTGCGGCAAACGGGTTCGCGCCCCACGCCACCAGTGCGAGCACGCAGCTCGAGATGAGGATGGCGGAGGCCGCGCCGGGGTCTCCGACAACCCGCGCACCACGTTGGCGCAACGCCTTGGCATCGCGCCGCGGCCCGTTCTCGCCCGGGACGACGCCGCTTGCGTTGCCGCCCCCCGGCGCTGCCTTGGTCGCGCCGCCCAGGGCACCGACCCCGCCCCGCGCCCAGATCACCGCGAACCCAGCGGCGATGACGGCCGCGAGCACGGCCAGCAGCACCGCATCGCCGGTGTGGATCGGCACCTCTCCGGGCCCCACGGGCCCCGGCGGAGCCACGCCGGAGAGCCCCACCGCCTTTCCCACGAGCACGATGGCTAGGACCGCCAAGAAAGGACACGCAAAAGCCCCCACCCAGGCGAGAGGTCGCGCAATGGCGTAGCCGCGGCGCCGGGCCCGGGCCAGGCCGTCCAACGCCGTAGCTGCCACGGGCAGGATCAGGGCCAGCACCAGGAGCCGCATGGCCCAGGCCGGGATCTCCTTGCCGGCCAGGCTGATATACGCCGACGGCGCTGGGACGCGGACGTCGGAGTCGAGCGCGTCGACGAGTTCAAGCGTGGTGCGTCCGAACCGTTCGATGTACCGTCGGCTGACCGGCTCATCGGCCGCCGGCGGCTTCTCGCCCGACGCCGAGAGCAGCACCGCCGGCATTCCGCGAGCGTTGAGCGATCCCTGCTCGGTGAGGGCCAGCGGAAAGGCGAGGTGGGCGAGCTGGGCGGCGAGGCTGAGGCTACCCGCGGTCAGACCGGCTTGAGAGCGCAGCGCGGCCGTCACCGTGATTCGCAGCAGCGCCGGCGCAACCTGCTGGCCGTTTGACCATGGCACGACCAGGGGTCGGGTCAGGTTGGTGCCCGCCATGTCGCCCAGCACCAGCACTGCGTCGACCGGACGGTGCAGGCTGGCGGCGAGCTGGGTTGCTCCGGCCGTCCCGGTCGAGCCGGTCGTGGAGACGAGCACGATCGTGTGGTTGAGCGTCTCGCCGGAGAGGACGCGGCCGAGCTCGAGCAGCACGCCGGTCCCGGACTGCTCCGCGAGGGCGGGCGAGTGAAGCGCGTCGCGGTGGGCCACGACGACGATCGCGGGGTTCGCCATGCCCTGGCGGGCGGCGACCACGTTCTCGACCCTCCTGCGCCCAGCCGGGGTGGACGCCTCAAACGGCTTTCTGGTGACCGCAAATCCGTCCCCGCGAAGTTGCGCCGAAATCACGCCGGCCAAAGCCTGGTCCTCGCTCGAGCCGGCCGGGCGATGGGAATACCCACGCGCGAGATCGACCATGTTCGCGTAGGCGTTTTGGCCATTGAAGGCGTCTGGCACGAGCGTGGTGCCCAAGGGCGCGGGCTCCCCTTGTAGGGCGAACGCGACCACGATCGCGGCGAGCACGACCGCGAGCAAGCTCGTGCGGTAGATCCGCAGGTCGAGCACTGGCGCGAACAGATTAGCCACAGAAGGAGAACCGAGGAGCCAGGCGACCTGGCGCGGATACCCTTCGCTTCAGAGGAGAGAGCTCAGATGACAGATCATTCACCGCGAATCCTGCTCGTGGACGATGAGCAGTCGATCCAGACACTGCTGTCTTATCCATTGCGCAAGGAGGGCTATGACGTGGTGCACGCCACCGACGGCCGCCAGGCGCTGGACCGCTTCGACGAGCAGGCCTTCGATCTTGTGGTGCTCGATCTGATGCTGCCCAAGCTGGATGGGCTGGAGGTCTGCCGGCGGCTTCGGTCAAAGAGTGCGGTCCCGATCATCATGCTCACCGCGAAGTCAGAGGAGATCGACAAGGTCGTCGGCCTCGAGCTCGGCGCCGACGACTACATCACCAAGCCATTCTCGATGCGCGAGTTCTCGAGCCGAGTGAAAGCTGCACTGCGCCGGGTCGAGCTGTCCAGGCCGGCCGAGACCTCCCCCGACGAGGCGCCCCTGGTGGTGTCGGACCTGCGCATCGATTTCGCCAAACGCACGGTTCGGGTGCACGGGAAGGACGCCCAGCTGACGTTCGTCGAGTTCGAGATTCTCTCGGCGCTGGCACGAAATCCGGGGCGGGTGTTCACGCGCGACATGCTGCTCGCCCGCATCTGGGGCGACTCGGCCTACCGCGACCCTCGCACCATCGACGTTCATATCCGCCACTTGCGCGAGAAGGTCGAGCGCGAGCCGAAGGACCCGGAGTACCTCTTCACGGTGAGGGGGGTCGGATACTGCTTCCGCGACACCGAGGGTTAGCCGTGCCCGGGCTGCGCTCGCTGCGCAACCGTCTCACGCTCATGTTCTTCGCGATCACTCTGGTCGCGATCGCAGTGCTGTACGTCTACGTGGCGCCCGGCCTGGGCTCCCGGCTCCTGGGCGAGAAGCTCGAATCACTGGCGCGCGTGGCCCGCCAGGATTCCGGCCCGATCTCCCGGACTGTGGGCAGCTCCGTTCCCCAGCGTGTGGTCAGGACGCGCGTGCTGAAGGCTGCCGTGCGCTCGGGAGACCGGGTGACGCTGCTGCTCGTAAACCACGTGGGGGGAAGACCGCAGCTGTCTGCGGTTGCCTCCTCGACGCGCACCACGCCGCCTTTCCTGCTCGCCTACCGCGCGATCCGGGACAACAAGCTCGAGACACGCACCGCGGTGATTCTGGCCCAGGCCGCAATTCCAGTTTCCCGCGACCGAGCGGTGATCGTCTACTCCACCCCGGTCTCCGACGTAATCAACAACGTCTCGGTGGTGCGCCACGAAATCCTCGTCGCGGGCGGGATCGCACTGCTGCTCGCGCTCGTCGGCGGCTACCTCGTCGCCGGTCGGCTCGCACAGCGGGTCAAGCGGCTGGAGCGGGCGGCCGAGCGGGTTGCGGCCGGTGAATTTGGCAGTCCCATCCCCGTGGACTCGCGAGACGAGCTGGGGCAGCTGGCTGAGACCTTCAATGACATGCAGCGCCAACTGGCACAGCTGGAGTCAGCGCGCGAAAAATTCATCGCCACCGCATCGCACGAGCTGCGCACCCCCATCTTCTCGCTCGGCGGATTCGTCGAACTGCTCGAGGACGAGGACCTCGACGCCGAGACCAGGCGCCGCTTCCTTGACCAGGTTCGCGAGCAGGTCGATCGACTCGGCAAGCTCTCCGTCGACCTCCTCGATCTGTCGAAGCTCGAGGCGGGTTCGCTCGAGCTACGAGAGGAGCAGGTCGACCTCGGCGAGCTCACGCGCTCGGTCTCAGGGGAGTTCGAGCCTTCGCTCGCGCAGCACGATTCCCACATTGAGTTGCGTGTGGCGCGGACGCTTGACGCACAGTGCGACCCCGTCCGTGTCGCGCAGATCATGCGCATCCTGATCGACAACGCGCTCACCCACACCGCATCGGGCACACGGATCGAGGTCACCGCACGACGTGCCAACGGCAATGTCCTGCTGGCCGTGCGCGACAACGGCGAGGGCATCGATGCCGGCCCCGCGCTACGGATCTTCGAGCCCTTTTACACCGCCGATGACGCCCAGGGATCGGGCCTCGGCCTGGCCATCGCTTCGGAGCTGGCCGAACGGATGGCGGGCCGGTTATCGGTGGCCTCCGAGCCTGGGAACACCATCTTTACGCTCGAGCTGCCGTCGTGAGCGAAGTACCGCCCGCGTGAGGGGAGGTGGTCGGCCGGACGGCGACCGGCTCGTTGTTGAGCTGGCGCTGGCCATACGTGAACGGGTTTTGCCCGAGCTCGGCTCGCACGCGGGCCGTGCGCCGCTTCGCGACGGAGCGGGTGGGGACGTCACCTTCGCGGTCGACGCGCTCGCCGAGCGGGCGCTCGCCGAGCTCGTCTCCGAACGGGCACCCGGCCTGGCCTTCTACTCGGAAGACCGCGGCCTGGTCGCGCCGGAAGACGCCGCGGAGGTTCTGGTCGTCGATCCCATCGACGGCACCCGTCCGGCCATGGCCGGACTCGAGTCTGCCTGCGTGGCGGTGGCGCTTGCCCCGCTAGGCGATGGCGAGCCCACCATGGCCGACGTCTCGGCGGGCTGCGTGGCCGAGATCAAGTCGGGCGACTGGTTTGTGGCCAGGCGAGGCCAGGGAGTGCGCGCGAGTCGCCCCGTGGCGCTCAACCAACGCGCCGAGCTTGACAGCATGTTCTGGGGCTACGGCTTCCGCGGCCGACCGGCCCGCGCCACGGTGGAGGTGCTCGGAGACCTGATCGACGCCTCGTCGGTGGGCGGGGGGACGTTCGAGCTGGGCTCCCAGGCATTTGCCATGACGCGGATCATCACCGGTCAGCTCGACGCGGCGGTCGAGGTGGGCTCGCGCCTGATCGACGAGGTGCAAGGGATGCGGGCGGAGTTCGAGCGGGTGGGGGGCGGCAGGATCCTCAACAACTCGCCGTATGACCTGGCGGCGCCGTGGCTTTGCCTGTGCGAGGCTGGGGGAGTGGTCACCGACGGATGGGGCGCGCCGCTCGACCGCCGTCCGCTTTTGGGCTCCGGCCACGACTACCAGATGTCCTCCATCTCGGCGGCCAATCCGGCCCTACACGCCAAGCTTGTCCGCGCGGTAGACGAAGGAGTCGCACGACTGAGGTCACGGACCTCTTAGGATTGGCCGGCGCACATGTGCGCCGGCCCCCGCGGCGCATGCGCCGCGGGCGGGCGCGCGCATGCGCGCGCCCGAACTTCAAATAAAAAATGCTCCAACCAGTCGCCGTAGCCTCCAAGCAACTCGCCGATTACGCGAGCATCTCCGCCCGTGGCCTGATCGAGGAGATCCGTGCGCGGGCGCAGCGCCTGCGCGGGAAGCGCGTGCTCCATCTGTCGGCGACCGCCTTCGGGGGAGGGGTATCGGAGATCCTCAACACGCTGGTGCCGCTGATGATCGACGTCGGCCTCGAGTGCGAATGGCAGGTCGTCTATGGGCGCGAGGAGTTCTTCAACGCGACCAAGGTCCTTCACAACTCGCTCCAGGGCCATCCGAGCGAGCTCAGCGAGGAGCAGTGGGCAACGTGGCGGCGCTACAACGAGATCAACGCCGCTCAGATCGATGACGGCTGGGACATATGCATCGTCCACGATCCCCAGCCGGCAGCGGTGTGCTCGCTCGTGCCCGAGAAGGCGCGCGTGTGGGTGTGGCGCTGCCACATCGACCTCTCGACTCCCAACCCGCTCACCCTCGAGAGGCTGCTGCCATACCTCGAGCCCTACAACGCCGCGGTCTTCCACCTCCAGCAGTACGTGCCGGCGGGCATGGACAGCCGGGGCCATCTGATCGCGCCGGCCATCGACCCGCTGGCACCGAAGAACATGGCCTTCTCGCCCGAGGACGCCGTCTACATCTGCGGCCAGTTCGGGATCGACGTGGACCGGCCCCTGCTGTGTCAGGTGTCGCGGTTTGATCCATGGAAGGATCCGCTCGGCGTGATCGACGCCTATCGGATCGTCAAGCAGGCCCAACCGGACGTGCAGCTGGCGCTGGTCGGCTCAATGGCGACCGACGATCCCGAGGGCTGGGACTACTTCAACGCCACGGTCGCCCACGCCAACGGGGACCCCGATATCCACATCCTCAACAACTTCTCGAGTGTCGGCGCGATCGAGGTCAACGCCTTTCAGTCCTACTCTGACGTGGTGATTCAGAAGTCGACGCGCGAGGGCTTTGGGCTGACCGTGACCGAGGCGATTTGGAAGGGCCGGCCCACGGTTGCGGGCGCGGTCGGCGGGATCCCGCTTCAGATCACGGACGGCGAGTCCGGCTTTCTCGTCGACGGGGTCGCGGATTGCGCCCAGCGGTCACTCGAGGTCCTGGCCGATCCTGCGCTGGGCAAGCGGCTGGGGCGAGCCGGCAAGGAGACCGTCCGCCAGAAGTTTCTGATGCCGCGCCTGCTGCGCGACTGGCTCGAGCTCTTCGAGCGTTACGAGGTCTAAGTGGTCGCCACCGCAACTACGCTCGCATTCGAGCAGCCCCCGCCGGCGCCGTGCTTCGTCCTCGTCGGCTCGCGTAGCGCTGCTACGCGTCGCCTACTGCGTCCTCGCCCGGCATCCGCCGGTGACCACTTTCGGTGCGACCGTACTTACGGAGGCGACCACTAGTGGTCGCCGAGCAGCAGCTAGTGCTCGTCTCCAACCGAGGTCCGGTGACCTACGGGCCGGGCGACGAGGTACGCAGGGGCACGGGCGGGCTCGTCACGGCCTTGACAGGCCTGGCCCGCCACCGACGCGTGACCTGGGTGGCCTCGGCGATGACCGACGAGGACGTGCTCCAGGCTGAGCGACACAGCGGGCGGCCGTTTCCGGTCGCCATGCCCGAGGGCGAGGAGTACCTCGTGAAGCTCGTGGCGTCCGATGCAGACGCCTACGACCGCTTCTACAACATCATCGCCAACCCCATGCTGTGGTTCATCCAGCACTACCTCTGGGACCTTTCGAACGCCCCGGCGATCCGCCGCCATGAGACTGAGGCCTTCGAGTTCGGTTACAACGTGGTTAACGAGGACCTGGCCCGCGCGGTACTCGAGGAGATCGATGGGGTCCCGAACCCGGTGGTCATGGTCCACGACTATCACCTTTACACGCTGCCGGGACTGGTCCGTCGCGAGCGCCCCGACGCGCTGCTGCACCACTTCGTCCACATCCCCTGGAGCCAGCCGGACTCCTGGCGCGTCTTGCCCTCCATGATCCGACAGGAGATCTACGACGGCATCCTTGCCAACGACATCGTCGGCTTTCATACCCGCTCCTACCGGCGCAGCTTCTTGCAGTGCTGCCGGGACCTGATGGGCTACCCGGTGGACTTCGAGCGCGGGACGGTGCACGTCGGTCGGCGTGAGGTGTGGGTCCGCGCCTACCCGCTGCCGATCGACGCGGACGCGATCAAGGCGGCGGCGGCACGGCCGCGGGTGCGCGAGTTCGAAGAGGAGCTGCTGCGAAGGCGACGGGACCATCTGATCCTGCGGGTCGACCGCGCCGACCTCTCAAAGAACGTGCTTCGGGGGTTCACCGCGTTCGACGTCTTTCTCGAGCAGCACCCGGAGTTTCGCGAGAAGGTGACCTTCATCGCCCAGTTGATGCCCTCTCGTACCGATGTGCCTGAATACGCCGAATATCTGGAGCGGATCGAGGCGGTGGTCGCCGTGGTCAACCACCGCCACGGCTCACCCGATTGGATGCCGATCCAGCTCAAGCTCCGCGACGACCTCGAGGAGGCCGTGGCCGCCTACAAGCACTATGACGTGCTGATCGTCAACGCGATGTTCGACGGGATGAACCTGGTGGCCAAGGAGGGGCCGATGGTCAACGAGCGCGGCGGCGTATCCATCCTCTCCGAGAACACCGGCGCGCACGAGGAGCTGGGCGAGTGCGCCCTCTCGGTAAATCCGTTCGACATCCAGGAGCTGTCCGACTCGATCCACGCCGCCCTCACCATGTCGCCGGAGCAACGGCACGGCCGCCTGGAGGTCTTGAAGTCGATCGTCACCGCGCGCGACCCGGGTGACTGGCTCGACGAGCAGCTCGCGGACATCCACGCACGCGAGCGCTCTCGAGCCGCGCAGTAGGGCCGGTTACGCCGTGGCGTAGCCTCGGTGGTATGCGCCGCACGAAGATCGTCGCCACCATCGGCCCAGCCTCCCGCGACCCCGAGACGCTGGTCGCGATGGTGGAAGCAGGCATGGACGTGGCCCGACTGAACTTCTCGCACGGCAACCGGGAGTTCCACGCCGAGAACGCGCAGGCGGTGCGAGCGGCGGCGGAGGCTGTGGGCAGGCAGGTGGCCATCCTCCAGGACCTGCCCGGGCCCAAGGTGCGCATCGGCGCGCTCGCGGACGACCTCGCCGAGCTCAAGCCCGGCGACCGCCTGGTGCTGGCCTGCGGCTCGGAGGAGGTTGGCGACTCCAGGCGGATGTCGGTCAGCTGGCCGGGGCTAGCTTCGGCGGTCGCCCAGGGCGATGTGATCTACCTGGCCGACGGCGGGATCAGGTTGCGCGTGAGTGGGGTTCACGATGGGCGCCCCGAGGTGGACACGCGGGTGGAGATTGGGGGCGCGGTCTCCTCGCGCCAGGGCCTCAACATCCCGGGGTCGACGCCCGCGCTGCCAGCGGTCCCAGAAGAAGACCTCGACATGCTCAAGTTCGGCGAGTCGATCGGGGTCGACCTGGTCGCGCTGTCGTTCGTCCGAACGGCCGAGGATGTGACCTCCGTCAGGCGCCACACGCGATTGCCGCTCATCGCCAAGATCGAGAAACCGCAGGCTGTCACTGCCGCCGACGAGATCATCCGTGCCGCCGACTGCGTGATGGTCGCGCGTGGGGATCTGGGGATCGAACTGCCAATCGCGGACGTGCCCATGGTCCAGAAGCAGCTATTGCGGATCGCCGGCCGCCTGGCCCGCCCCTCCATCACGGCGACGCAAATGCTCGACTCGATGGTCAACTCCACGCGCCCCACGCGCGCCGAGGTGGCCGACGTCGCCAACGCCATCCTCGACGGGACCGACGCGGTGATGCTCTCGCAGGAGACGGCGATCGGCTCCTACCCCGTCGAGTCGGTGGCCATGATGGCCTCGATCGCCGAGCGGACCGAGCACGCGCTGCCGTACCGCGACTGGAACGAGGGTCGCGTTCGCCGCGACGCGCGCGATCCCGCGTACACGGTCGCCTACATGGCATGCGCCGCCGCTCGCGACCTGCATCTGGCCGCATTGGTGGTGCCCACACTGTCCGGTCGATCGGCTCGGCTGGTCTCGTCCCACCGGCCCCAGGTCCCGATCTACGCGCTCTCGCCCGGCAGGGAGACGGTGCGTCGCTGCGGGCTGATGTGGGGCGTCCAGGCGGGCTCGATGCGCCGCCACGAGATCACCGAAGCCCTGATCGCCGACGCCGCCCAGCGCGTGGTGGAGCTGGGGTGGGTCAAGGCGGGCGCACGGATCGGGATCACCGCGGGTCTTCCGAGCGGGCGGCCCGGAACGACCAGCTTGATCCAGATTCAGAGGGTGTAGGGAGCGCGCACCAGATTCGTGGGCGCAGTGCGCGGGTATCGCAACTAAATGCTCTCGCTCACGTCCGACGCGACCCAGGCGATAGAGCGGATCCTGAAGGCTCCCGGAGTTCCTGATAACGCGGGTCTCCGGATCATGCCGGTCGGCCCTAGGGACGAATCCGAGGTCACCAGCGAGCTGCAGGTCGAGGTGGCCGACCAGCCAGGTGAAGGGGACGAGGTGATCGAGGCCAACGGCGCACGCGTCTTCGTCGAAGACAGCCTCTGCGGCTATCTGGACGATAAGACGCTGGACGCCGAGATGGACCAGGACCGGATCCGCTTCTCGCTGGCGGGGCTGACCGCGGGGCCGGGAACGAACTAAGAGATCGGCGGGCGGCTGTCGGCCCACGGGCTGGCCTGCTCGAGCTGGGCAGCCAGCGAGTAAAGGGTGGCCTCGGCTCCGTGGCGACCGACCAGCTGGGCGCTGCACGGAAGGCCGTCAGCGCCTAAGCCCGCGGGAACGGCGATCGCCGGCTGTCCGGTGAGGTTAAAGATGGGTGTGTAAGGCGTGAACCGGCTGGCCCGGTCAAACGCGATCGCGGTGGATTTGCCCAGCGCGCCTTCTGCCGCGATCGCGGTCGAGGAGAGACCCGGCGTCAGCAGAACATCGAACTGGTCCCAGAGCTCGAGGATGCGAGCCGTGGTCTGCTCGCGCCCGGCAAGCAGGGCGTCGCGCCGGCGCTCGGAGACAAGCGTGCGCCCGGCGGTGGCCATGCCCCTGGTTGCACGCTCGAACTGGTTTCGGTCGGGCACGAGCCGCGAGTCCTCGTAGATGCCGCGGATCCAGGTCTGGGCGAACTCGAGCATCTTGAGGCCGTAGTCGGGATTCTGCTCCCGCACCTCGTGGCCCAGGTCCGCCAGCAGATCGCGGGTGCGCTCCCAGGACGACCGCTGGTCGTCGGAGAGCTTCGCCAATAGTCCCGCCGGGATTTTGCGCGAGGCGGCGATCCGCAGCCGCCCCGGCTCTGCGGCGGCGGCTTTCACGAACGGCTCCCCGCTGGGCCGCGCCAGGGCGTCGAGCAGGAGCGCGCTGTCTTTTACGGTCCGGGCCAGCGCACCGAAGACGCTCAGCGACACCCAGCTCGTGCCGGGCACCCGGCCGCGGGTGGGCTTCATCCCCACCAGCCCGCAACACGCCGCCGGGATCCTGATTGACCCGCCGCCGTCTGATCCGGTGGCGGCGGGCACCATGCCGGCCGCCACGGCGGCCGCCGATCCGCCCGAGGATCCGCCCGTGGTGCGGGCCGGGTTCCAGGGATTTCGGGTGACGCCGTTGGCGGCGGTGGCCGTCCAGGGCCAGATCATCAGCTCCGGAACGTTGGTGATGCCGAGCGGGATCGCGCCGGCCTCGCGCAGCCGCTTGACCGGTTCTCCGTCGGCGGCTTCCGGCGGGCCGTAGCTGCGAGATCCCCGCGTCATGACCTGACCCGCCACCTGCTGGTCGTCCTTGACCGCGATGGGCACGCCGGCCAGCGGGCCATCGATTTGGCCGGCCGCGTCGGCGGCGGCCAGGGCCTCCTCGCTCATCACAACGCGGAAGGCGTTGAGCTGCGGGTCGATTCGCTCGATGCGGGCCACGAAGAGCTCGACGAGTTCTCGCGGCTTCATTTCGCGCCGGCGTACCAGCTCGGCGAGCGCGGCGGGACCTGCAAAAGCGAGCTGGTGGGCGGTCGCGTTCATCTCCAAAGTCGCTATCTGGAGGTCTGCACCTGCGCGTCGCCGCGTTGGCCGTAGAACTCGGCCTCGAGCTGACCCAGTTCAGTGGCCGGCTCGTCTCCGTAGAACCATTCGCGCGCGATGCGATGGAAGTTTCCACGCACATGCAGCTGCGAGAGGACCGCCAGCGTGAGCACCTCCATGCGCCGTCCGAAGATGTGGTCGGGCGGGGCATTCTCGTGTCGCAGCTGGCCGAAGTAGTCAGAGCGCGGGTCGCCCATGTCGATCAACACGCGAGTTGCCCACTCGGGGGTCAGCTCGATGTAGGCGTCCTCGGTGTACCAGGAGGTTGCGGCGCGGAAATGCTCGAGCACGCGATCGGGGTCGAACTTCTCGGGCTCGGGGAAGAAGCCCGTTTCTGTCCCGATTCGCATGATCGTCTCGGTGTCGCCGTCGATCACCGCGCGCGCCACGGCGATCTCCCGATCGACCGTCCCCGGCGGCATCCGCTTGAACAGGCCGAAGTCGAGGAACGCCATCCGACCGTCCTCGAGCAACATGGAGTTCCCGGGATGGGGATCGCCGGAGAATTGATGGTGACGGTAGAGGCAGCCGAAGTAGAAGCGAAAGAGGATCTCGCCGACGCGGTCGCGCTGCTCCTGAGGACGCTTCTTGAGCTCCTCGAAGCCGGTGCCGTGCACGTATTCCGAGATCATCACGCGCTCCCGAGACAACGACGTGACCACGTCGGGCACCATGATGAAGGGGTGACCGCGAAAGATGCGGGCTAGCGAGCGCTGGTTCTGTGCCTCGAGCTCGTAGTCAAGCTCGTCCTCGATGCGGTCGCGGATCTCCTCGCCGATCGCCTTGGGGTCCATCCCCGGCGCGATCCTCTTGGCGAGCCGCAGGATCATCCCGAGGTTCTGCATGTCGGCGCGCACAGCCGCGGCCACGCCCGGATACTGCACCTTGACGGCGACGCGACGGCCGTCGCGCAGCCGCGCCCTGTACACCTGCCCGATCGAGGCGGCCGCGATCGGCTCGGGGTCGAGCTCTTCGAAGATCTCGTCGATTGGATCGTCGAGTTCCTCCTCGATCACCTTGCGCATCTGCTTGAAGGTGATGGTGGGAGCGGCGTCGCGCAGGGCACCCAGCTTGCGCTGAAACTCCTCCCGGTGCTCCGGGGGGATGAGGCCGACGTCGAGGAACGACAGCACCTGGCCAACCTTCATCGCCGCGCCCTTCATCGTGCCCAGTGCGGCCACGATCTGCTCAGCCGCCTCGAGCTGGCGCCGCTCCAGCGCGGCATCCTTGCCTTCCCGGCTCCGGCCGATGTTCGTGGCCAGCGTCCCTGCCTGCCGCACGGCCTGGGAAGCTGCGAGCCCCCCTATTCTGGCCGTGCGCCCCACGCGCGAGGTGGGGATCCGGTCCTTCGCCACTAGCCGGCGGGCTCCCCGCAGTCGTGCTGCACCGCCGATCCGGGCACGATGTCGTCGACGCCGTCCTCCCAACGCACCCACGCCTTGAAGCCGCCGTCGTAATCGGTGGCCATCAGGATGAGCGTGGCGGGTTCTCCAAGCGCGAGGCACGGCTCTGACCCCTCGGGGTCGACGCCTCGCCAGATGCGCACGAAGGGATTGTGCGCGAGTTCGTCGGAGACTGTGGTCGGGTCCGTGTGCCCCGGATGTACGCGGGTGCTCTCCGGGAGCGTGAGAAGCGTCTCCATGATCGAGCGCTTGATGTCGCCGTAGGTCGTATGGCCGGGAGCCCGGACGCCGCCGACCGAGCCCTTGAACAGGGTGTCGCCGGTGAATACGTCGGTGCCGTTGATGAGCAGCGACACCATGCCGGCGGTGTGGCCGGGAGTGTGCAGCGGTTCGATGTGCAGGGCGCCGCAGTCGATCGGCCGGCCAGGCACGAGATCGCCGGTCGCGGCGGGGACATCCCCGCGCTCGAGGGGGTGGATGAGCACCGGGGTCTCCGAGTGGAGGTTCACCAGCCGCGTCAGTTCGGCTATGTGATCGTGGTGGCGGTGCGTCAGCAGGATGTGCGTGAGCTCGAAGCGCATCCTGCGCAGGACGTCCAGCAGCGGCTCGACCGGCCCGCCGGCGTCGATGATCGCCGCCTGTGAGCCCTGTTCATCCGCCACCAGGTAGGTGTTGGACAGCCACTCTTCGTTCATGGACCGCTGAACGATCACACCGTGAGCGTAGCGAGCCAAGCGCGGACCATTACCCTTCGGGTATGAGTCTCATTCACACCTGCTACCGGATCACAGATATCGACAGCTCGGTGGAGTTCTACCGCGCCCTAGGGTTTGAGGAGATGGGGCGGCTGCGGATCCGGGATGAGGCCATCAATGTCTTCATGGGACTTCCCGAGGACGGCAATGAGCCGCGACTTGAGCTGACGTACAACGTTGGGCACAACGAGCCGTATGACCTCGGCACCGGTTACGGTCATATCGCGGTGTCAACTGGCGACCTCGACCAGACCCTCGCACAGCTCTCCGAACAGGGCATCGAGCCAGAGCGTCCCCCGTACACGGTGAGCGACGGCGGCTCGCGGCTGTGCTTCGTCCGCGACCCCGACGGCTACCGGATCGAGTTGCTGGAACACAGCTGATGTCCGCGCCGAGCAAGCTCGCATACCTCCTCGAGCGGCTCTCCCAAGGTGTCGCCGCCCACGATCGCGAGAACCCCACCCATCACACGTGGGGCATCGGGATGGCGTACTTCGACATCGAGCGGCTCGGGCTCGAGGAGGGTGAGGACATCTTGCCCGGGATCGTGCTGCAAGCCGATGGCGGGGTCACGGGTCAGTTCCGAATCCTCTGCGACGGCCAGCACGACGAAGGCGCCGTAGAGGAGGAGGAAAACGTGACCGAAGCGGTCGGATCCGAAGAGGTCGAGATTCCGGTGCCGCTCGCGCCGCCGCCGCTGAAGCCGCCGGTGTAGGCCCCTTGGGGGCCTCTAGGCGCGCGCCTCTGCGCGCTGGGCGACCTGCTCCGTCAGCTCCTCGATCGTCGGGCACTCGAGTCCGTGCCGGCTCGCTGCCGCAAGGACGGCGCCGGGAATCGCCAGCTCCGGCCGCTGGCCCGCGGCGAGGTCGCGCTGCATCGAGGAGGAAAGCGTGGGATGCGCCGTGTCCAGCTCTGCGAGTGTCTTCGCCGCGTCGATGCGCGCTCCGTCAGCGTTGGCGACCGCCGCCGCCTCGCGAATCGCGGCCTCGAGCATCCCGCGCCAGTAGGTGTCCGAGCGGATGAACCCAATTGGGCGCTGCGCAACGCTCGTCGTCAGGGCCAACGGTGCCAGGCGGACCAGCTTTGACCACATTACCTGGTCCTCGCTCGGTCCGAGTTTGGTGGGGATCTCGGCCCGCTCGAACATCCCCGCAAGCTCGGCGACGGCAGGGCGCAGGGCGGGGTTGTCCGTGGCCAGGTCGACGCGCAGGAACGGGCTGCTATGTACGACGCGCCCGGGCTCGGGGCGGTCGGCCTCGATGCGGATGGAACCCGCCGCTACGTGGGCGGCGCCAAAGCGGCCGCGCAGGGTCTCGAGGTGGTCGAGGCCGTTGAGCAACGGCACCACCAGCCGCGGTTGCCCCTCGACGCGCTCGAGCGCGTTCTTGAGCGTGGTCGCCTTGGTCGCGATCAGCAGAAAGGTCACGTGCGCGCTCAGCTCCGTACGGGCCCTGGGGCGCGCCGTGAAGCGCCCGAAGCGCACGCTGTCCACCGATAAACCCTGCCGCTCGATCATCTCGGCGGTGGCGGGCCTGGCGACGACCGTGACGTCCTCGCCGGCCCGCGCCAGCAGCGCGGCCATGAAGCCGCCGACCCCGCCGGGGCCAAGGATCGCAACCGAGGGCACGGTGCAAGGCTGCCAGATAGGGTCAGCACAGCATGGCCATGCTCGCCCACCGAGCCGGCACCTACTCGATCGTGGCGCGCGACCCGGAGACGGGCCAGTTCGGCGTCGCGGTGCAGTCGCACTGGTTCTCGGTCGGCGCGCTCGTCCCCTGGGCGCTCCCGGGCGTCGGCGCCGTCGCAACCCAGGCGAACGTCGACGTCTCCTACGGTCCGCACGCGCTCGAGCTGCTCGCGGCCGGCGTAGGCGCCAACGAGGCGCTCGCCCGGCTCGTCGCACGCGACGCGGGTGCGGCCACGCGCCAGGTCGCGGCGGTTGATTCTCGCGGGGAAGTGGCGGCGCACACAGGGTCGCTCTGCGTTCCCTTTGCCGGCCACGTGAGTGGCGAGGCGTGTTCCTGCCAGGGGAACCTGCTGGCCTCCGCCGACGTCTGGCCGGCAATGCTTGATGCATTCCGGGAGAGCAGCGGCCCGCTTGCGCGGAGCCTCCTGGGGGCTCTCGATGCAGGCGAGAGTGCTGGGGGTGACGCTCGAGGCCGCCAATCGGCCGCCCTGCTGGTCGTGGGCTCCTCGGGCGAGCCCTGGGAGGAGGTTGTCTCGCTACGCGTCGAGGACCATCCAGCGCCGCTCGTGGAGCTGCGGCGGCTGCTCGAATTGCACGACGCCTACGCACTCGCCGACAGCGCGGACGGATTGGTCGGGGAAGGCCGCCACGCGGAGGCCGCGCAGCTGTATGAGCGGGCCAGCGCGCAGGTGCCCGATAGCCACGAGCTCGCCTTCTGGTCGGGCCTCGGGCTTGCCCAGTCCGGCCAGATGGAGGCCGGGCTTGCACGGGTGCGGCAAGCGATCGAGCTACACCCCGGATGGCGCAAGATCCTCGAGCGGTTGCCCGCCGAAATGGCACCAGCCGGCGAAGCGGTGCGCGAGCGGTTGAAGACCTATTCGGCCGACGCGGATCGCTGAGGGTCGATCAGCACCCCGGGATTGAGCATCCCGGTGGGGTCGAGTGCCGCCTTTGCGGCGCGCAGGGCGCGGGCGAATGGGTCTGGCCGCTGTCGGTCATACCACGGACGGTGGTCCCTGCCGACCGCGTGGTGATGGGTGATGGTCCCTCCCGCGTCCAGCACCGCTTCCGAAGCGGCCCGTTTGATCTCGGTCCACTGCGCACGTTCTCCACCCCGGCCTACCGGTGCAAGGACCGTGTAGTAGGGCGCCGGCCCGTCCGGGTAAACGTGGGTGAAGCGGCAAGTGACGAATCCCTGGCCGCACACCTCCCGGACCGCCTCGGTGGTCTTCGACAGCACCGATTCGTGGAACTGCTCGAAGCGATCCCAGGTGATGGCGCTCTCGAATGTCTCGGACAACACACCGATTGCGACGAATGTGTCTCGGAGGTAGGGGGCGCGCAGAAACGCCTCACGCCAGCACGAACCAGGCTGGTCGCCGCGCTGGGACGCGCCATCCCAGCGCCCGCCGTGATCTTCGCAACAGGCGAGCGCCAGCTCGAGCCAGTTGCCAACTTCGTGGTGGGCGGACTCGAAGCCGAGCACGAGCAGGGCATGGGAGCCGTCGGCGGCGCCGGTCAGCTCTGCCTCTCGGGCGTCGATGAGGCGGCAGTTCGCTGGGTACAGACCCGACTGTGAGAGCGCCCGGACGGCAGCCGTCCCGGCGGCAAAGTCCTCGAACCGGACCGCGCCCGAGGCGCGGTGGGGCGGCCTGGGACGGACCCGAACCCACGCCTCGGTGATGATCCCGAGCGTTCCTTCCGAGCCCAGCAGAAGCCGGTCGGCAGACACGCCGGCACCTGACCCTGGCAGCCGGCGAGACTCCCAGACGCCGGACGGGGTCACCGCGCGGATCGACTCGACGAAATCGTCGATGTGCGTGTCGAGAGTCGCGAAGTGGCCACCGGCGCGGGTCGCGATCCAGCCGCCGAGCGTGGAGAACTCGAACGACTGCGGAAAGTGGCGCAAGGTCAGCCCGTGGTGGCCAAGCTGCTGCTCGAGCCCGGGGCCCGTCGCCCCGGCCTGGATACGCGCCGACAGCGAGCGAGGGTCGACTTCGAGCACGCGGTCAAGCGCCTTGAGGTCGACGGTGATCACGCCCGTGTACCCGTCGCCCACCCGGGGCTCGACTCCCCCGACCACGCTTGTTCCCCCTCCGAACGGAATCACTGCCGCGCCCGCGCTCGCGGCCCACTCGAGCACATCGGCCACCTCGCGCTCGCTTCGCGGCCGCGCGACAACGTCGGGCGGGTGCTTGAACCGACCCCGGAAGGCGCGAACGATGTCGGCGTATGAACGCCCGTAAGCGTGCAGGCAGCGTTCGTAATCGTCGGTAGCGCAGATCGCGGCCAGTGAGGACGGCACCTTCAAGCGCGACGGCGGCAGCGATACGGCCGCCAGCGGCACGGGCGGCTCGGGCTCTTCGGACCCGAAGCCCAGCCGGTCTGCGATCGCCGCCGCGGCAGTGCGGGTCTGGTCGAGGGTGAGCTGCTCGTCCTCGTAGCCCCACCCCCAGTGCTTTAGGCGCCGCGGCACGCGGAGAGGGTAGAAGACGACGGGGTCCCAGGATCGGGTCCCGAGCTCGCGTTCCTGGACGCATCCGGCACTCGCGGTGCAGGCTCTCCTGCGGCGGGCTGCCGCTACGGTGTGCCACATGGCGCCGGTGGCCGGCCTTCTCGCTCGCGGACCCTGGGCTCCATCAGACGTCAAGGTTGCGTGGCGCGAGGATCCCTACGAACCCGATCCGGTCGCGGTGCAGGAGGCCGACGTCGCGCTCGCGGCGCTCCGAGACCGCGGCTCCCCCTCGCACGACGGGCTCGCCGCCAGGCTCGCATCGTTCGACTCCCGCGAGGGCGAGCTGTCGCTGGAGCTCCAGCCCGCCCGCTGGGCACTGCGGCTGGTGCCCGCCCACGCCGCACAGAGTCTTTCGATCCTATGCATCGTGCGGTCAGCCGACGGCCGCTGGCTCGCGGGCAGGCGAGCCGCCTGGCTGGCCTCCTGGGCGGGGCGCTGGGCCCTTGGGGCGGGAGGCTCGGTCGAGCTGGGCGAAAACCCCGTCGACACGATGGTGCGCGAGCTCGAAGAAGAGTGGTCGGTCGCTCCGAGCCGTCTGACAGCGGAGGCACTGGTACGGCTTCCCAGCGAGGTCGTGCTGCTGATCGGCATGGCTTGGCTGAAAGACGGGGCCAACGTGGTGCTCGACCCAGAGCACGAAGAGTTCGCCTGGTGGCCCAGCGACGTGGAGCGTTGGCCGGCCGAAGGCGATGAGCCGCTGCGCAGGATGGGCGCCATGCTCGCAGGCCAATGAGTGCGTGAAAGCGCTCGGTGCCATCAAGTTTCGCCGCCTGGAGGTGGCTTCGTTTGTCCACTCGCTGGTGTTCGCGGGGCTGCTGGTCTGCGCCTTTGCTCTGAACAAGCCCGAACCCGCGACCTTCGTGTTCGGCCTGGCCCATGGACTGATGTGGATCGGGATGTCGCTGATCTGCATCGTCGCCGCGCGGATGCGCATCATTCCGTTCTGGCTCGCCGTCACGATCGCGGTGCTGGGCGGGCTCGGGCCGTTCCTGGGCACGCTTGGTTTTGTCGTGCTGGAGCGGCGTCACGCCCGGGGTCAGGACGAATCCAGACCCATGATTAGCCGCTAAGGTTGCAGGGGGCGGATGGCGACAGAGGCAGGTACGGTCGAGGTTGTGATGCCGGCGATGGGAGACTCCGTCGCCGAAGGAACGGTGCTCGAATGGCGCAAACAGGAGGGCGATCCGGTTACCGCCGATGAGACCATCGTCGAGATCTCGACCGACAAGGTGGACGCCGAGATCCCGGCGCCGGTAGGCGGCCGGCTCGCCAAGATTCTCGCGGCCGAAGGGGAGACCATCGCCGTCGGCGCTCCATTGGCGGAGATCGCGACCGGGGACGGAAATGGCACCCGCCCCGAGGCACGCGAACCCGAGACCACCCGCCCCAGGGCAGGCGAATCCGAGGCCAACCCCCCCGAGGTAGGCGAACCCGAGGGCACCCGCCCCGGTCAGGCCGGCAACGGGGGTACGCCACGGGAAACGGCGCCCGCGATCGAACGCGCGCCTTCAGCCGAGTCCCAGCCCCCGGCCCCCGAGGCCAAGGTCATTGACATCGTCACCCCGACTGGGGGCGAATCGGTCACCGAGGGAACCATCCTCGAGTGGATCGCGAAGGTCGGTGAGTCGGTTAAACAGGGAGACACCGTGGTCGTGATCTCCACCGACAAGGTCGATATGGAACTGCCTGCCCCCGGATCGGGAACGGTCAGCGAGGTTTTAGCCGAGGAGGGCGCCACCGTAACGGTGGGCCAGGTCATCGGACGGATGACCACCGAGACTTCGGGTGAGCGGGCACAGGCGACCCATGGGGATGGGCATGCGGCTGGCGATGCGCCCGCCCCTCCGGCTGCGCCCGAGGCTGCTCCCGACGCGGCGCCAGAGGCTGCTCCCGAAGCGGCGCCCGAGGCCGGCAACGTTTCCCCGATCGCGCGGCGCGTCGCCGCCCAGCAGGGAATCGACTTGTCAAGGGTGGAGGGCTCGGCCCGGGGCGGACGGATAACCAAGGCCGACGTGCTTGCGGCCGCGGGCGACGGCCACGGGGCCGTGACCGCTTCGCCGTCCGCGGCGGCCCCCGGCGCGCAACCGCTCCGTGGCGGAGCGGCCGTGCTCGCACGGTACATGGATGAAAGCCGCTCGGTCCCGACGGCCACATCGTTCAGGACCCTGCCGGTCCCGGTGCTGGAGCAGCGGCGAACGCAGCTCAAGGATGCCGGCCACCGGGTCTCGTTCACCCATCTGATCGCCTACGCCATCGCGTTGGCCGCCACCGAGGACATGCCGGTGATGGCGACGCACTTCGCGGAGATCGAAGGCAAGCCGCACCGGATCGATGACGGCAGCTGCAACCTCGGTCTGGCCGTTGACGTGGAGAAGAGCGACGGCTCTCGGACGCTAATGGTGCCGGTGATCCGCGACGCCGGCGGGATGCGGTTCTCAGAGTTCGTCGACGCGTACAACGCGCTGGTGGAGAAGGCCCGGACGAACTCGCTGACGGCCGACGAGTTGAGCGGCGGCAATGTGACTCTCACCAACCCTGGGGGGATCGGCACGGTGGCTTCGGTGCCGAGGCTGATGGCGGGTCAGGGAACGATCGTGGCCACAGGAGCGATCGGGTATCCGCCCGGTCTCGATCGCCTGGCGTCCCAGCTGGGCGCGGAGAAGGTCATGACGATGACATCGACGTACGACCACCGCGTCATCCAGGGCGCGGAATCGGGCCGCTTCCTGGCGCGGATCGAGGAGTACCTACGGGGCGAGGACGGTTTCTACGAGCGGGTGTTCCGGGATCTTGGAGTGGAGCTTGCAGAGCTTCCAGCGGCCCCAGCCGCCGCTCCCGCGTCGTTCACGCCCACGCCTCCCGCCCCGGGCTTCACCCCGATCGAGGACGGCGAGCCAGCGGTTGCGAAGGGCGCTGCACCCGACGAGGAGATGCTCCAGGCGGTGCAGGCGGCGAGCTCGCTGCTGAAGGCGTTCCGCACGCACGGCCACCTGGCCGCAAGGCTCGACCCGTTGGGCCGCGAGCCCGAAGGCGACCCGGCCCTCGACCCCGAGCCCCTCGGCCTGACCGAAGGGATCATGGAGAGGATCCCGTCGCGGATCCTGCGCATGTATGTCCCCGGCGACACCCTCGCCGACGCGCTGCCTCATCTGCGCGACACCTATTGCGGTCCCATCGCCTACGAGATCGAGCACATCGCCTCGCACGAGCAGCGGCTGTGGCTGCGGGAGAAGATCGAGGACGGGACCTTCCGCCAGCCGCTGCCCACCGAGGAACTGAAGTGGCTGCTGCGCCGGTTGACCGAGGTCGACGCGCTCGAGCGATTCATGCACAAGGCCTATCTGGGGCAGAAGCAGTTCTCCGTCGAGGGGCTCGACATGACCGTGCCCATGCTCGACGAGCTGATCAGGCTGGCGGCAGGCCAGTCGGCGCGGGAGGTGGTGATCGGGATGGCCCACCGCGGCCGCCTGAACGTCCTCGCCCACAACCTGGGTCGCCCCTATGACTCGATCTTCGCCGAGTTCGAGGGCACATCGACACTCGCGCCGATCACATCGCTTCCCCAGGGCGGCACGGGGGACGTCAAGTATCACCACGGCGCCCAAGGCTCCTACCAGCTGCCGAGCGGCGAGTCGATTACGGTCCGCCTGGAGTCCAATCCGAGCCACCTGGAGTTTGTGGACCCCGTCGTCGTTGGGGCCACCCGCGCCGCTCAGACCACCCGCCACGGTGCCCATGCCCACCAGGACGTGGACGCCGCGATCCCGGTCATCCTGCACGGCGACGCTGCCTTTCCGGCCCAGGGAGTTGTGGCCGAGACGCTGAACCTCCAGGCCCTGGATGGCTACACGGTCGGCGGGACTGTCCACATCATCCAGAACAACCAGGTGGGGTTCACGACCGATTCGGACGATGCTCGGTCCACCCATTGGGCGTCTGACCTCGCCAAGGGCTTCGACGTTCCGATTATCCACGTCAACTCCGATGACGTTACGGCGTGCATATCGGCGGTGCGGCTGGCGTTTGCCTTCCGCCAGCGGTTCGGTCACGACGTGCTGATCGACCTGATCGGCTACCGGCGGTTTGGACACAACGAGGCGGACGAGCCCGCCTACACCCAGCCGGAGATGTACCAGGCAATCAAGAAGCACCCTCCCGTCCGTGAGCTCTTCGCCCGCCAACTAGTCGAAGACGGGGTGGTGAGCGAGCAGGAGTCGACGGAGATGACCGACAGCGTCTGGGCGATGCTCTCCGAAGCCCACGAGAGCCTCAAGGCTCGGATCGAGCGGGCCAACGAGATCGAGCACGGTACCGGCGAGTACCAGCTCGACCGAAGCGCGTCCCCCGAGGTTTCGACCGCGGTGCCGGTCGACCGTCTGCGAGTCCTCAACGAGGAGCTCCTATCGGTGCCTGACGGGTTCACCATCCATCCCAAGCTCGTCAAGCAGCTCGAGCAACGACGCGCTGCGCTCGAGGCCGCAACCCCCGAGAGCGCGCAGCAGGATGGCCGTCCGGGCATCGTCTGGGCTCAGGCCGAGGCACTCGCTTTCGCGTCGCTGCTGACCGAGGGCATCCCGATCCGGCTGACCGGCCAGGACACCGAGCGCGGGACGTTCAGCCAGCGCCACCTGGTCCTGCACGACGCTAAGACCGGCCAGGAGTACTACGCCATGCAGCACCTCCCCGGGGCGCGCGCGCCGATGGAGCTGCATAACTCGCCCCTGTCTGAGATGGCGTGCGTCGGATTCGAGTACGGCTACTCGCAGGAGGCTCCCGAGACGCTGGTCCTCTGGGAGGCCCAGTTTGGCGACTTTGCCAACGCCGCGCAGGTGATCATCGACCAGTTCATCGTGTCGGGGATGGCTAAGTGGGGCCAGACCTCGCGCTTGGTGCTGCTGCTCCCCCACGGTTACGAGGGATCAGGGCCCGAGCATTCCTCCGCGCGGCTGGAGCGCTTTTTGCAGCTCGCCGCCGAGGGAGCCATCCGGGTCGCCAACCCGACCACGCCGGCTCAGTACTTCCACCTGCTGCGCCGCCAGGCGCGGATCGCCAAGCAGCGGCCCCTGGTGGTGATGACGCCCAAGAGCCTGCTGCGCCTGAGGCAAGCGACCACCCGGGTCGAAGAACTCGCCGAGGGCCGGTTCGAACCGGTGCTCGCTGAGCCGGGAATTGACCCGGAGCGGATCACTCGGCTGCTTTTGTGCAGCGGCAAGATGTACTACGACCTCACCGGCCACCAGCCGGTCGAGGACCGTCCCAGCGTGGCCGTCGGACGCGTCGAGCTTCTGTATCCCTTCCCGCAGGCGGAGCTCCTCAGGCTCGTCACCAGCTACCCGCGCCTGCACGAGGTCGTATGGGTCCAGGAGGAGCCGCGCAACATGGGCGCCCGTGCCCACATGTCTCCGCGCCTCCTCCAGATCCTGCCGTCGTACCTGCACTTCGGCTACGTCGGCCGGCCCGAGCGCGCGGCTTCGGGCGAGGGATATCCGATCGCGCACGCCAATGAGCAGAACCGGATCGTCGCCACGGCACTCGACCTCCAGCAGCCGGTCTCCCAGTACCCACGTGAGCAGCCAGGCGAGCGCTAGCCTGGCGGCCGCGCGCTGAGCCGCGGGCAATGGCCACGATCGCCTTCTTCCCCGAGGGAGCCTACGGGCCGACGAACAACTGCGCGGGGATCGGCGCAGTGCTACGAGCTCGCGGGCACCGGGTGTGCTTCATCGTCGAGGAGTCATTCGCCGGCACGCTCGAGGCGCGCGGCTTCGAAGAGCGGCTGGTGCGGCTGGGGCCACCCTCGGCGCAGGAACAGGCTCCCGGTCAGTTCTGGAAGGACTTCGTACGCGACACCGCGCCGGTCTTCCGGCTCCCCACCGTCGAGCAGCTCGAGCAGTTCATCGCTCCGACCTTCAAGGCGCTGGCCGACGGCGCTCGTTACGTCGACGACCAGCTGGGCGACATCCTAGGCGAGCTCCACGCTGACGCCGTGGTCGAGGACAACGTCGTCGCGTTCCCGGCCCTTGCCTCAAGCGGCGTTCCCTGGATCCGGATCGCGTCCTGCAACCCCGCGGAGATCAAGGACGAGTTTGTCCCGCCGGCCTTCTCGGGCTACCCCACCGAGGATCCCGCCGGGTGGGGCGACTACTGGGAGGAGTACCGGCGGGTGATCGGCCCGCTGTCGCGCGAGCACGACGAATTCTGCCGCGCCCGCGGCGCCCAGCCGCTCCCGGACCCGGAGATGATCGCTGCCTCCCCCTGGCTGAACATCTACGTCTATCCCCGCGAGCTCGACTACGCACGCGCCACGCCGATGCCCGGAAGATGGTTCAGGCTCGAATCGTGCGTGCGCGACGAGCAGGAAGACTGGGCGCCGCCCCCGGGCGACGGCCCCTTGGTCTATCTCAGCCTCGGCTCGCTTGGATCGGCCGACGTCGAGCTGATGCAGCGGCTGATCGACTCGCTCGAGCCGCTTCGCGAACTGCGGGTCGTCGCCTCCCTAGGCCCACAGCACGAGCTTTTGAAAGTCCCGGAGCACTTCAGCGGCGCCGAATACCTGCCCCAGACCGCCGTCCTGCGCCACGCCGACGTCGTGATCACCCACGCCGGCAACAACACGGTCACGGAGAGCATCCACTTCGGCTGCCCAATGGTGGCGCTGCCCATCTTCTGGGATCAGCACGACAACGCCCAGCGGGTGGACGAGTGCAACTTCGGGATTCGCCTCGACACATACGGTCACGAGCCCGACCAGTTGGCCGCCGCGCTCCGTCGGCTGATCGAGGAGCGGGAGCTTCGGGGCCGGCTGGCGGCGATCTCCAGGCGCCTGCAGGAGTCGCCCGGAACCGTGCGGGCCGCGGAGGCGATCGAGCGCGTGGCATCCGGGGCGGTCGCGCCCGCAGCACCCGCCGCGAGCGCTCCGTGAAGCGCGAGTCCGCGAGCACTCCCTGAAGCACAGATAACCTCCTCCGCATACTGCGTGCAGACGCCGCGATCACGATCGGCCCGCTGAGCGTCGCTGACGCGCTCGCGCTGCCCGTGCTGCGCCGGGCGCTGCCAGAGGTGCTTGCGGGGGAGGAGAACCTCGGCCGGGCGGTCCGCTGGGTGCATATCGTCGACGTTCCCGAGCCCGACAAACTGCTGCGCGGCGGTGAGTTGGTGCTCTCAACGGGTCTGGGCCCGGGAGTTGACCACGTCGCTCAGCGCCGGTTCGTCCGCAGCCTCGCCGACCAGCAGGCGGCGGGGCTGCTGATCGAGATTGGTTACACGTACAAGCAGGCACTGCCGCCGACGCTCGTCGCCGAGGCGGTGTCGCGTGGCCTGCCCTTGATCGCGACCCACCGTCCCACCCGCTTCGTGGACGTCACTGAGGCCATTCACGGCGCGCTCGTCGACCGGCGGCTGGCGATGCTCCGCCACGCCCAGGAGGTCGGAGACCGCATGACCTCGATCGT
>DASYAP010000159.1:0-8412 GCA_036501265.1 Solirubrobacteraceae bacterium
GGCGCAGCCTGGGCGAAACCGGATGGGGTGTTGCAGCACGGCACGCTGCGACTGTTCCCAGGCGCGAGCCCCGCCGGCGCCGTGATCGCGGGATGCGATCCGGCATTTGGCGTGGCCGAGCGGATGCTCGAAGGACTCGGGCCGCGCAGCCTGTTGGCAATCTCTGCGCCTACCGACTCCGCTTTGTGCGCGCTTGCGCGCGGCCGCGTGCACGCGGCGGTTGTGCACGGCCTCACGCACGCGCTGCCCGCTCCTCCTGTCCCGGTGAAGCGCTGGCACATCGCGCGCTGGCGCGTGGGGCTAGCCGTAGCGCCCGCTGTGCCCGGCCGATCGCTCGAAGCCTTGCTCGCCCGCAACATGGCAATCGCGCAACGTGAGCCCAGCGCGGCCAGCCAGCAGGCATTCGAACGCGCCCGGCTCGCCACTGGCAGGCCGACGCCTTCAACGGGACCGACTGCCACCGGACATCTCGAGGCAGCTCGCCTCGCCGCCACCCTGGGCGGCGCCGGTGTCACAAACGAAACCGCCGCACACGCGTTTGACCTGCGCTTTCTCGCCCTCGAAGATCACGTCGTCGAACTCTGGGCCGCGCAGCGCTGGGACGACCATCCCGGCATTAGCGCACTCGCCGAGCTCCTCAACACAACGGCGTTCACCGAACGCGTCGCACACTACGGCGGTTACGACCTGGCTCACTGCGGCGAGCCCGCCCAAACCAAGTAGAGCTCGGCGCTTCGTCGGATACAGCCCAGGGGCCGGCTATACCCCGGAACCCCACGCAGGCTCCGCTCTGTGCTAGTCCTCGGCAAAGTCAACCAAGGAGCGACGGATGAAGATCAGCGCCAGAAACCAGCTCGCCGGCAGGGTTGTCGCGATCAATCGAGGGACTGCGATCGCGAACGTCGAACTCGATGTCGCAGGGCAACGGCTAATCGCGTCGATTACCGTCGAGGCCGTGGACGAGCTCGGCCTCCAACCCGGGAGCGACGTCACCGCAGTGATCAAGGCCTCCGACGTCATCCTGGCGCTCAGCTGACGCCACCTAGCGCGTCCGTTGACCGCACGACGGTCGCGGTCGCGTAAGCCAGCTCGGGAGCGGCCAGGGGCTGGTGTACGTGGTGGCATGGGCCGATGAGAAGCGCGATGGAACGGGGTCTCAGTTGACGATGGACGCCGACGAGAGCACCTTTTCCGTGCTCTTCGAACGCCACCGGCGCGAGCTGCGGGCGCACTGCTACCGCATGGTCGGATCGTTCGAGGACTCCGAGGACCTTGTGCAGGACACGTTCGTGCGCGCCTGGCGGGCCCGGGGGCGGTTCAGTCGCGAGGGGCGGTGGTCGTTCCGCGCCTGGCTGTATCGCATCGCGACGAACGCCTGCCTGGACCATGTGGCACGGCGCGGCCCGCGGGCGCTCCCAGTCGACGTCGCGCCGGCGGCCGACCCCGAGGCTGACGTCCCGCCGATCGCCGCCGACGTGCTGTGGCTCGAGCCATACCCCGATCGATTGGTGGACCCGCACGAGGCGGCGGTCGCCCGCGAGACGCTCGAGATTGCGTTCGTGGCAGCGATCCAGCACCTGCCGCCGCGGCAGCGGGCGGCGCTGATCCTGCGCGACGTGGCCGGGTTCTCGGCGCGCGAAACGGCGAAGCTGCTCCGCACGAGCGTGCCGGCTGTCAACAGCGGGCTGCAGCGGGCGCGCGATCGGCTGCGCGAGCGCCTGCCGTCGCGGCGCGACGAGTGGCCGCGCTCAGACACGCCCGCGGAGCAACGGGAGGTCGCCCGCCGCTACGTCGCGGCGGTCGAGCGCCGCGACTTCGCGGCATTGGCGGCGCTTGTCCGCGAGGACGCGCGGTTCTCATTCCCGCCGCGCCCGCTCTGGTACGACGGGCTCGAGGCGTTCCGGCGTGGCAGCGAGAAGCACGCCGCGCCCGGCGAGCACCTGTTCGTGGCGGCGCAGGCGAACCTGCAGCCGGCGGTGGCGATCTACCTGCGGGCGCCCGGCGAGGCGCGCTACCGCCCGCTCGCGCTCGCAGTGCTGCGTGTGGAGCAGGGGCGCGTCGTCGAAGCCGTGGATTGGAGCCGGCCGGGGCTGTTCGGAGCCTTCGGCCTGCCGATGAGTTTTCCGCCGTCGCACCGTTCCAACAAGGACGGGTTCAACGCGAAGGAGGTCCGATGAAGGTCGGAACGGAGCAGGAGTGGCAGACCACGCGCAAGGAGCTGCTGAGCGCCGAGCGCGAGCTGGAGGAGCACGCCAAGCGCATCGAGCAGCAGCGGCGCGAGCTGCCATGGGTGCCGGTTGAGAAGGAGTACGAGTTCGCGACCGAGGACGGGGCGAAGTCGCTGCCCGAGCTTTTCGAGGGGCGCTCGCAGCTGCTCATCTACCACCTCATGTTCGGGGAGGACTGGGCGGTTGCTTGCCCGGGCTGCTCCTCGCTTGCCGACGGGCTGGGCGGCGTAGTCGTGCATCTAAACGATCGCGACGTGACGCTGCTCTGCATGTCGCACGCCCCGCTCGAGAAGCTCGTCGCCTACAAGAAGCGTCGTGGGTGGACGATGCCGTACGTGTCGGCGCACGGCGAAGACTTCCTGTTCGACTACGGCTACGCGTTCCGCCGGGAGGAGATGTCCGGCATCGTCCGTGAAGAGCTCGACATGGGGCAGCTGCTCCGCGAGGCGCCGCAGTGGCTGTGCGACTACCGCGAGGACGTCGGGGCGCCGGACCTCGAGTCGGCCGTGTCCGTGAGCGCCGGATGGAGCGTGTTCGCAATGCGGGACGATGCGGTCTTCAACACGTACCGCGTTTATCCGCATTCGCGCCTCGTCACCCCGCTGTTCTCCGGGCTGCTCGAGCTGCTGCCCAACAAGGGGTAAGTCGCGGGCGACTTCGTCACTTTTGTAGAGCTCGGCGCTTCGTCGGACGCAGCCCAGGGGTCGGCTATACCCCAGACCCCCCCGCAGGGTCCGCTCTGTGCTAGTCCTCCGCCAAATCAACCAAGGAGCGACGGATGAAGATCAGCGCCAGAAACCAGCTCGCCGGTACGGTTGTCGCGATCAATCGAGGGACTGCGATCGCGAACGTCGAACTCGATGTCGCAGGGCAACGGCTAATCGCGTCCATTACCGTCGAGGCCGTGGACGAGCTCGGCCTCCAACCCGGGAGCGACGTCACCGCAGTGATCAAGGCCTCAGACGTCATCCTGGCGGTCAGCTGACGCCACCGAGCGCCTCTGTTGACGTGCAGTCCGATCTCTGGCACGGGCTTCGCCCGGATCGTCGTGTTACTCGGCATCGTGCTGGGTCCGCGGCGAGCTACCTGTTCATGATCGGCGCGCTGCACCGGCGCCACGACCTGATCCTGATGGACCAGCGCGGCACCCGCCGCTCTGACGCGATCGACTGTCCCGGCGTGCAGGACTACGACGGCCTCTCCCGGCCGCATGGCTTCCCCGCAGTGGTCGTCGCCTGCGCCAGGAGGCTCGGGAAGCGGGCCAACGCGTACGGGAGCGCTGCCGTGGCGAAGGATCTGCGGGCGGTGCTCGAGGCGATACACGTCCGCAAGATCGACCTGTACGGGGACTCCTACGGCAGCTACGCGGCCCAGGTGTTCGCCGTTCACTACCCGCGCTTTGTGCGCGACCTGGTGCTTGACGCCACCTACGACGAGCGGTTTGACCCGCTGGAAGCCGGAGGCGGTGAGCGCGCTACGACGGGCTTGGGACACGATGTGCCGAAGCTTTTCTGGCTGCCGCGGTCACCGCCTGCTCGCTGACATCGCTTCGTTTGATCGCCGGGCTGGCCCGCCATCCGCTCGTCGGCGAGACCAACGGCGATCCCGATGGGCGCCGCCACATCGATCTCATGGCGAGCGCCTTCGCCCAGCTCGTGAATGACGCGGCGTACACCTATACGGTCTTCCGCGACCTGCCGGCCGCCCTGGTGGCAGCCCGGCGCGGCGACCTGGTGCCGATCAAGCGGTTGGCCGCCGAGGACGCGGGCTTGAATGCCCCCGGTGGTGCGCCGAGCGGCTACTCCGCCGGTGATCTGGAGGCGGTGTCCTGCCGCGACTATCCGACCGCTTGGGACACGAGAGCGAGCTTCGGTCGGCGCGCGGCGCAGCTGGGCGCGCGATTAGGCGGCTGCGCGCGCGGGTGTTCTTCCCGTTCCCCAACCGAGTGTGGCTGGCGTCGCTCGATGAAAACGAGCTCGTCTACGGATGCCTGCGCTGGCCGCGGCCGACCATCCAGGACCCGCCGTTCCCGCGGGGGCCCCCCTTCCCGCGGATCCCGGTGCTCGTCCTCGACGGGCTGCTCGATCAGGCGACCCCCCTGCGCGACTCAAGCAGAGTCGCGGCGGCTTGGCCTGATGCGACCTTTATCCACGTGGCCAACACAAGCCACATCAGTGCCCAAGTCGACTTCCTCCACTGCGTGTCGGGGATCACGCGCCGCTTCCTCGCCAAGCGCGCCACCGGCGATACCTCCTGCGCCGGGCGCGTGCCTGAGCAGTACGTCGTGCCTGCCTTCCCGCGGAGTATCCAGCGCTCCCCTCAAGCGGTCCGCGCCGACCGCTCCGACCACTCGACGAAATTGGACCGCCAGATCGCGTGGGTCGCTACGGAGACGATCGGCGAGGCGCTCGAGCATTGGTATAACACCGGCCGGCCCGGCCACGGCCTCTACGGCGGATCCGTCGACGCCACCGGCGGCTACTACTCCTACGGGCCGCTCGTCGTGCGCTTCCACTCCACCCGGTTTGTCCCTGATCTCGCCGTCTCCGGAAGGGCGAGCTGGAACAGAACGTCGTCGATGCTGCAGGCGACGCTCACGGTCGCCGGACCACACGGTCTCAGCGGGCGCTTTCGGATCGAGTGGTCGACCGACAAGCAGGCGGCCACCGCCAAAGAGAACGGGACGATCGATAAGCGAAGCGTGACGCTGACAATGCCAGCAACCTACTCGGCCCACGGCTAAACGCCGGGCGTGAGTCTTCCGTCGTGGAGCTGCAATTTCGCTCGCAGCGGCGCACCGCCGCGAGCAGGCGGTGGCTATGGCGACTTTCTGGCTAAGTCACCGGCCCCGCGCGCGCATAACGCACGAGGCTACGTAGCAGCCAGAGGTCGACGCCCGGATCGGGCGGGCACCTAGCGATCTTGATCCGTGTCACATCACGGCCTGGTTTGGGGTCATGGCCGGTAGCGCGACAAATCTGACGGAGTTGACAGGAGAGTGCGTGATGCCTTACGCCGTGGATTTCAATGACGTTTCGACGGTGGGTCTGGAGTCCTCGCCGGTCGCGGCCGCGCTCGCTGGTCTGCGGGCGCACGAGGCCCGCTACTTCAAGCGCAAGTACGACCACGTCTTCGCGGTGCAGCCTGCCACCGACGCCAAGGCGACGATCGACTGGGTGCACCGGATCCTCAAGGACGACGCGACATCGTCATTTCCTCTTTGCCACTCGAGGCTTCGGCCTTCCAAATCGAGAACATCCGCATCGCCTACGTTTTTTACGAGTGCGGTCTGTCGATCAACGTGATGTACAACATCGACGACCCCAAGAGGCGGGCGGTCGGGTTCAAGCTCTCCGAAGGGATGGAAGCCCCCGCGGAGCTCGCCTCGCGGTTCAAATTCGCGACGCAGAAGTCAAAGCTGGCCGGAACCATTCGCGGTTCCTACTTCGCCTTCGAAAACGATCACTGACCGCGGACCCATCCGGGCTTGTGTTCAGTCGGATCGGGGACTCAGGCGGAGAACCGGCAGCTCGCGGTCGGTCTTCTCCTGGTATTTGGCGAAGCGGGGAGCGGCGGTGGTGATCTGCCGCCACGCCTGTTCGCGCTCGGTCTCGTGGAGCTGCTCGGCAACCACCGCCTCGCTGCGGCCGGCGGTCTCGATCTGGACTTGGTCAGGGTGCGCGGCGACGTTGTAGTACCAGGCGGGGTTGTTGGCCGCTCCCGCCGCTGAGGCGACGATCAGCCGGCTGCCGTTTGTGTCGGGAAACCAGCCGACCGGAGTTGTGCGCTGCGCTCCGGTCTTGCGGCCGACGGTGGTCAGCACCAAGGCGCTGAAGCCCAGGCCCGGCATCTTGCCCGTTCGGCGGATCCGATTGATGGCCAGCTTGGTGATCCATCGGGCGATCGGGCTGCTCATGCTGGGCTGTCGAGCACCGCGGGTGCCAGCGCGTGTATCGAAGCTCATCCGACCTTCCCAGTGCTCCCGCACGGCAGCGTTCGTTGATACGAAGGGTCGATCAATCCGTGGGGCGGTTTCGTAGCGTAACGATTGCTGGCGGTAACACCGTACATGGCGATGGATGAGCAGCAGATCCGCCCTCCGAGCTTGCTGGCGCTGCCTTCGTACCTGGCCGGGAACGTTGCGCGTGGCGTTTGCTGAGGGCGGCCTAAGCGCCCGCTCGATCGCACGTAGCTGAGCGTTCCTAGCGCGTCACCCAGGCGTCGGGGTCGCTGGCCGGCTGTGTGATCGAGCGGGGAAGGCTTGCTCTCGCGACTTCGGCGAGAGTGACGTGCTCCACGACCTCGCGGAGGTTTTTACGCACCGCGATCCAGACGCGGGGGAGGTCGTGCGCGGCGCCCGGATACGCGGCATCTTCCGGCCGCTCTCCGCCGACCGCGGCCAGCGGTCCTTCCACCGCCCGGATGATGTCCGCGATGGTGATCTCCGCGGGGTCGCTCGCCAGCAGGTAGCCAATCTCGGGCCCTTCCTTTGAAACTGGCCCGTTTTGCCGGTCAGGGCTTCTGGGGGGCGCGGGTGGCAGCGATGACTTGCGGGACGATTCGCCCGCTGGCCCTGGGTGATTGACTCTTTAGGGCCGCCAGCTAGATACCTGGCCAGCGATGAGTGCGGTATCGGAAGCCGTTCCGCTCGCTTGTCGCCAAGGCGGTAGTCGCCAGTTAGCGGACGCGGAGAGACATGCAGTCGTCTCCAGCCGCGCGCTCCCTGAGCCAACCGCGGCGATCTGCTTGCTTGTGATCTGACTTGCGCTGGTAGCTTCCGTGTGCGATGGCGACAGCGGTTTCGTGGTCGGTTGGCACAGTACTGATGTTCCTCGGGTTCGGCGTGATGGCGTGCTCGGCGCTGGGGGGCAGGAGGCGGTCGCGGGTTCTACATCCGACTGAGCTGCGCGAGCGTTGTGATCTTGGCCCTGGCGCTCGGACTCGCATTCGCAATCGATTTCAGCGCGCTACCCGGGCGGGCGCTCGGACCTTTATGGCTGGCGCTGTTGCTCGCCGCGCTGGCTGTGGCGCCCGCGCTCTGCTACCGCACCTTCGCCCCGTTCCAAGGCTCGTCAGATGGCGACGGTGGCGGTGGGCCCGGCTCCGGTCCGCCACCGCCTCCGCCGGGCCCTCGTCGCGGCGGCGTCCCGCTCTCGGATGCCGACCAAGCGCGGGCGCGCTGGCGCGATCACAACCGGCCGAGCCTACGCGGCGTCATCCGGCGCCGGTCGGCGGTCGAGCCGGTGCGGCCCCGCCGCCGGCGGGTCAAGGCCGCCGATAGGCGGTTCCGCTCGCCACGGTAAGCGGAGCATGGATCCCGAGGTGGCTATTCCTCAGGCCACCAACGCGCGGGACAGACCGGATCGTGCGCACGGCGGTGGTGGCGCAGCCGATCGCGGCCCTGCGGCGTTTCGCGCCGGGATGATCCCCTTCGCCCGCCGACCGACTCCGAGTCGGCGATCGCGTTGGCGACGAACGGCCCGAGGAAGAGCCGCTCGGCGCGGGCGCTGACAACTGCGTCGTATCGCGGCGGCGGCCCAGGTGGAACACAGACGGACCAAGGAGAGCCGAGTGACCCAGGTCCGTCCGGGCCACTCGGCTCACCAGGGAATCCCCCCGTGTCTCTCAGCGCGTGTTCGACGCCGATGAGGCGCCCCCAGGTCGACAGACCCCCCACATCCTTTCCTGTTGACCTCTGGTTGATAAGAGTACACTACTGTTGACCGGCGGTCAAGTAGAATTGTTTTGCGATGGCAGAAACACCGTCCTACAAACGGCTTCAGGTTGACGAGCGCCGGCGCCAGCTGCTCAATGCGGGGACCGCGCTGTTCGCCGAGCGGGCTTACGAGGAAATCTCGATGCGCGACGTCGCGCGCGCCGCCGGCGTGTCAAAGCCGCTTCTCTACCACTACTTTCGCTCGAAGACCGAGCTCTTCAAGGACGCCCTCGCCGAGAGTGCAGCCGAGCTTCAGGCAGCGATCGAGCCAAGTGGAGACGGGACGCCGCTTGAGCAGCTCACGCGCAGCCTTGAGAAGTACCTGGCATGGATCGAGACACACGCCCGCACGTGGTCCAAGCTCATGCAGAGCGCCGCGGCGCTACCCGAAGCGCGCGAGCTGATCGAAGGATTCCGTCAACGTACGATGGACATCGTGCTGGCGCAATTGACGGGCACACGCAAGCC
>DASYAP010000160.1:0-4233 GCA_036501265.1 Solirubrobacteraceae bacterium
CGCGACCGCAGCACCGATCTCACCGCCGACGGTGGCTGCCATCTCATCGACAACTGTGAACATCAGCTCGGCCTGGTCACTGATCGCGGCGGGAACCCGTCGCCCGATCGGGTGGGCATGCAGTATCTCGGCGCTGGAGAGGATCAGCTCGCCGGCCTCGATGAGGTGATCGGGGTAGGACTCTTGGCCGAGTAGATCTGTGACGTGCCGCGCGGACGCCACGGCCGCGGCGAGGTCCTTGTGCTGTTTGTGCTCCCAGAGCCGGTACCGGCGCGCATACGCGAGGAAGACCCGCAGCTCAAAGATGTCGCGAGATGTCGCTGCCTGAGGAACGCTCGATCAGGTCTGTTTCGATCTGACGAGCTTCGTCGTCGCGTCCAAGACTTCGCAGAGCCAGAAGTTGGGTCTTGATGGCCCGGCAAAACACGAGCTGAGCGTCCTCCCCTCCAAGGGGCCTCGCCAGCACGACTGCCCGCATCGCGCGATCGGAGCTTCCGTTTCGCGGCCGGCCTCTTGAAGGAGATCAGCCGCGGCATCAAGCGCTCGCGCGACAACGAGCTGTGCGTCCTCTGAAAGGTCGTCGCCCGCGGAGCGGACAATCTCAGCCCATACCCCGAATGCGTCATCCGGGCGGCCGGCATCACGAAGATCGCAGCCGCGGTTGTACTCCCCGATCAAAAAAGCCGTCGAAGGCCCAGAGCTCATACGCAGATCATGACCTAGGGACTACGAATCCCAAACGCTCCACTCGAGCAAGAAGATGCCCAGGACAAAGAGTCCTGCAAGATCACTCGGTAAGGCGGCTCCCGGGGATGCGTGACATTCGCCGGACGACTGCTTTCACCATTCGATCTCGCCGGTCCTGACGCCTCCTCGGCGACGGTTCCGGGTCTGTGCGTAGGGTCTGAGCGTGCCGGTTCGGGCGTTGATGCTGGATGTCGATGGGGTGGTGGTGCGCGACCCCGAGGCGCGGCCGTGGACGGCAGATCTCCAGGTTGAGCTCGGGATCGACCCGGCGCTGCTGTCCAGCGAGTTCTTTGACGTCTACTTCGATGAGGTGCTGCTCGGGCGCGCCGATCTGATTGAGCGTCTTGACCGAGTGCTGCCGACCCTTGGGGCGGTGTCGTCGAGTGAGCTGGTCGCGTACCGGTTCACGCGGGATTCCGTGCTGGATGCGCGACTACTCGCTGATCTCGACGCGGCCAGATCGCAGGGACTTCAGCTCCACCTGGCAACGTTGCAGGAGCATCGACGAGCCAGCTTTCTCTGGGACCAGCTGGGTCTCTGCGAGCACTTCGACGCGATGCACTACAGCGCTGCGCTGGGCGGCCACCAAGTCCGATCCGGCGTTCTACAGCCGGGTTGAGAGACGCACCGGTCTGGCACCTGGGGCGCACTGCTTGATCGACGATCGCATCGAGAACGTCGAGGCGGCCCGGGACGCAGGCTGGCAGGCGTTCTTATGGACGGCGTCCTCGCGGCTGCGAGACGTCCTGCGCAGCATCCAGCGCTGAAACTCAGAGTCCTCGATCGAAGAACTCGCTTTCGATGACGCCCCAGGGCCGCCACGGACGACCGCTTGGCGACGGCTGCATCAGCGTTGAGCCCTGGCACCGATCCGTCTATTCTGTCTGACAGAATGAGTCGATGGAGATCAGGCACACGCGGTCGTCGACGCGGCACCGGATCAGCCGGCCGCGCAGCCGCTACGTGGTCGATGTCAAGGATCACGAGAATTCCCCAGGTGTGATCACGGGAATTCCCCACCCGGTTGTGGGCCGGTGAGCGCCGGTCGGAGCGCGTTGATGGCGTCGCGGTGGCGGCGCATGCGGTAGCTGTCGCCGGTCACGGACAGAACGCTGGCATGGTGAAGGAGGCGATCGAGGACGGCGGTCGCGACGGTGGTGTCTTCGAAGATCTGGCCCCAGTCGGCGATTCCTCGGTTGGTGGTCAGGATGATGCTGCCGTGTTCGTAGCGGCGGCTGATGACCTGGAACAGGTGGCTCGCGGCTTCGCCGGGCATCGGCAGATAGCCAAGCTCGTCAACGATGAGAACGGCCGGTCCGGCCCAGAATCGCATGGTGTTCGCCCAGCGGCCGTCCATCGCCGCGCGGGTGGTGCGGGCGACGAGGTCGGCGGCGGTGGTGTAGTAGACGCGGTAACCGGCATGCACCGCGCGGTGCCCGAGCGCGATCGCGAGGTGTGTCTTGCCGACCCCCGGTGGTCCGATCAGCAGGCAGTTGGCCTTCTCCTCGACAAATCGAAGTGTGGCGAGGTCCTCGACGAGTCGGCGGTCGAGCGTCGGTTGCGCGGTGAAGTCGAACTGCTCGAGCGTTTTGTGGGCGGGGAGCCTGGAGAACCGCATCCGGCCGTCGAGGCGGCGTTGCTCGCTGGCGGCGACCTCGACCTTGAGCAGGTCGTGCAGGAACTGGGTGTAGCCGGGCTTCTCGCGTTCGGCGGCTTCCAGGGCCGGCGCGAGCGCGTCGGCGGCGGCCGCGAGCTTCAGATAGGCGAGATGGCCGCGGAGTTGTTGGTAGATCGTGTCTGCTCCCATCAGCACGCCACCTCCGCCAGCGTCGCGTAGTCGCTCAGTGACACGACCGGCGCGACCGGTGCGGTCTGGCCGTGGAGCTTGGCGAGCTCGGCGAGTGCCTCGTCGCCGGGCGGCCGGTTGAGCTTGGCTCGGCAGGCGGTCTGGGTCGTGAACGCATCCAGCACCGCCCGCTCCAACAGCAGCTGGTGCTCGGGTGACCGGATCGTCTGCTCGGCGCCGTTCGGCGCGCGGCGGTGGGTAGCGACCCGGGTCCCGGTGGCGGTCACGATCCGCAGGTGCGGCTCGCCGACCCTGGCGCGGACGGTCAGCGGCTGGCCGGCATAGCCCGGCGGGACGCTGTATTTGTTGGTCTCGAACAGCACCAGCGCGCTGCGTGAGCAGACGCGGTCAGCCGTGATCTCCGCCGGGAACGCGAGCGCGGGCAACTCTCGCAGCGGCTCGGAGCTGCCGAGCTCGCCGACGGTGCTCTGATGCCGAGCGCGCGTGTCCGAGATCGTGAGCGTGAACGTGTCGAGCGACTGCTGCGCCGCGAGCATCGAGCCGGCGCGGGCGGTTCGCCACCACCGCCCGCCGATGAACTTGATCGCCGCTTCGACCACACCCTTGCGCTGCGGACGATGCGCCGGGCAGATCGCGACCTCGACGCCGTAGTGCTTGGCCAGCTGCGCGAACTGCGGGTTGAGCCGGTCGGTGCCCGGGATGACCGCGGTCGCCATCCGGTCGACCCGCCACACCCGGCTGCTGCCGCCCAGTCCGACCAGGATCTCGTGGACAGCGCCGGCCAAGTGCCCGATCGTCATCTGCTCGCAGAACACCGCGCGAAACCGGCCAGAGTGCGACAGCACGCCGACCAGCACATAGCCGGGCTGATCCCACGGGGTGACCGGCAGCTCGAGCCAGTCCCACTGGATCTCCTCACCCGCAGGGTGATCGATCTCGGTCGTTGGCGCCCGGCCGCGCCGCTGCTCACAGACCAGGCACACCGGCCGCAGCCCGGTCCTTCGCAGCTCCCTGACCAGCGTCGGATACGACCGATCAAACCCAGCGGCAGTCAGCTCGTCCAACAAGGTCACGGCCGGCAGGTGCGGGTCATCGATGAACCGGGCGGCGATATACCCGCTCCACGGCTCCAGGCAGCTCGCCGCCCGCTCCCGGACCGGGACCTCACCGACGGTCAGGTACTTCCGGACCGTCTTGCGGTCCCGGCCGGTGTGCCGGCTGATCGCGGACTGGTTCCAGCCGCGCGCGGCCAAGGCGTGTATCTCCACGTCGTTCTCCTGTGTGAGCATTCCTCACCGGGTCCCTCTCATCTCGTCATCAGGCGTCAGAACCGATGACGGTGAGGGGGACCCCAGACAGACGCGCGCCGCGCGCGAGGATCGACTCGGCTCGTTCCTACGGAACTCACCTTCGTCGAACCTCGCGCGCGGGTCTACGCCCTAGCCAAGGTGGGGAATTCTGGTGATCGGATCTGAGGAGATTCCCGTGATCCCGCCCACCCGCGCGAGAGCATCCGCGATCTAACTGTGAGCAAGCCGCGCGGCCCACGCTCGATCTTTAGACAGCGGGCTCTCACGACGAAAACCGGTCCTGCGGAGACGGTAGCCAACCCATGCACCCGCGAATAAGAGTCTGACCGCGCGTCGCGCACCAGGCCAGCCCGCCGCCCCTCGACCGAC
>DASYAP010000161.1:0-7662 GCA_036501265.1 Solirubrobacteraceae bacterium
GTAAGCGCCACGAGCGCCATCACGCGACCGAACAGGCCCGGAGTGCGGGCAGAAACGACGGCCTGTGGGTAGCCGGTGGCGCTCATCGACCGAGATCGGAGACTAGAGAGCCGCGCGCCCCCCAAGGCGACCGAAAACGTCCGGCCCGCGAGAGCAGCCTCGCCTCTCAGCGAGCGCGGGGCTCGCCGTCCCGTTTAGCTGGTATGCCGCACACTGGGCTCTCTCGGGCGGATGAAACGGCGCCAGCTCGAGGCGCTGGCGAACCCCTGTCGTCAGCCGGAAGGACAAGCGTGTTCAGCCGTCTGCGATCCAGGACTTTGCCTGCTCCAACTCGGCGAGTGGGAACACACGCACTTCGCCCGGGATCATCCACGCGAAGAGCCTGGTTGCTCTCGCCATCCACTGGATATCGGTGACGACCGCCGAGCGAACCCACGCATCGCGGTGCCGGATGGCAAGATCGAACCCGAGTTTCGTATCAGCCCACAACGCTGCGGGCTCAATCTCGTCGAGTTTTTCGATCACGAACAGCGTACGCAGTGGCCCGGCCTCGAGCGCACGGTTGAGCTCAGGCGCAAGCACGTTGTCATAGTCCTCACGCTCGACTTCGCCGACCACGCGAAACCCCAGGGTGCCCGGCGGCATCTCGGTCAATCGTTCGATCACGGCGGGGTGATGTTGACGCGTCCGCCGCCGATCCGCCTCACCCCGAACGGATGAGCACATGCGTCGCACCCACCTTGATCGACGCGACGGTCAACGTTCTGCTCCGTCCCACGACCAGCGGACACGTCGCAATGCGAGCGTCAGCTCGGACGAGACACGCGAACGAAAAGCGAGCGTCGGGATTCGGTCGGTAGATCGGTACGCCGCACTGCTGCATTCTGGGATTCCGACAGCCGAGCCACAGCCGCTCCTTTTAGCCGCCCGAGGGAGCCCTCTGGTCCAAGCGGGGTACCGGCGTCTCCCGACCGGCGCATACGGACCGGATAAAGCCTCGGTTGGCTGGAGGTGTAGTGTGGGTGATGGTTGCTGGGGCGATGTGTCGAGGCGATTCGGCCGTGCGGCGTTGACTTACGCGACTTCAACGGCCCCGGGCTGGCGCCCGCGGGCTCTAACCGAAGGAGCTAGATCATGGGAGCAGCTGAGAACGTCGCCACCATGCGGCGCGCTTACGGGGCGTTCAACACAGGCGACATGAACACGCTCACCGAGCTCATGGATGAGACGGTGTGGCACTTGCCGGGCCGGAGCCAGATGGCCGGCGACTACCAGGGCCGCGGCGCGACCTTGGAGTACTTCGGCCAGCTGGCGCAGAAGACGGAAGGGACGTTCCGCGCCGAGTTGCAGCACATGGCTGCAGATGGTGACGACCGCGTGGTCGGCATCCAGCGCAGCACCGCCGACCGAAATGGCAAGCGCCTCGATGTTGCCAATTGCATTGTCTTCGAGCTCAAGGACGGCAAGGTGACTGACGGTCGCGAGCACTTCGAGGACCTCTACGCCTGGGACGAGTTCTGGTCATAGCCCCGCCCGGCTAAGCCGGGCAGGTCACGCGGCGGTTCGCGGCTCGGCCTAGGTCGAGCCGCGAGGCGCAGCGGCTCGGACCCGGTTTGATCGAGCAGCAACAATGTCGTCGGCGCTGTTGCTGCTGAGCAAAACGAGAAGCCTCCGCGACTCCGATTGGGTCCCCGAAGGCTGATGCAATTGGCCTCAGTGAGATCGTCCCTGCGGGCGGTTTGGTGTCGTCCGGCCGGCTGGTTTGGCTTTCGGGCGGCGGCGGGCTGACTCTCAATTAGCCTGTCGACCGTCTGGTCTGACCTGCTTTGGTTGTGTCGCCCGTCGCCGCCCGAGGATCACCGGCGTGACTTGGTAGGAGCGTGGCATCGCCCCAACTGAGGTGTGTCGGCCGGAGATCCACTCCGTCGGTCAAACCAACGCAGGGACGTTTAGATGATCGTGGTTGGGGTGGACGCGCACAAGCGAACGCATACGCTGGTGGCGATAGATGCGCGAACGGGTGAGCTGCGAGGGCAGCTGAGTGTTGCGGCGAGCGACGAGGGGTCGGTCGAGGCGCTGCGGCTTGTGCGACAGCTCGATGAGCAGCGGGTGTGGGCGATCGAGGATTGCCGGCACGTCTCAGGCCGCCTACAACGGGCGCTGATCGCGTTCGGCGAACGGGTCATCCGGATCCCGCCGGCGCTGACGGTAGACGCGCGCAGAGCGGCTCGAACACCGGGAAAGTCCGATCCGATCGACGCCAGCGCGGTGGCCCGTGTGGCGCTCAGAGAAGGACTCGACCGCTTCCCGGCGGCGTTCTTGGATGAGCCGGCGATGGACATCCGGATGTTATGTGATTATCGCGATCAGCTGATCTCCGAGCGCGTCCGTCTGGCTAACCGACTGCGCTGGCACCTGCTCGCGATCGATCCTGAGTTGGAGTCCCAGCTGCGACCCGAAGGGCCACAGATCCGCGCCAGGCTCGCCCGCCAGCTCGGACGCCTTGGCCAGAACACGCGCGTCCGGATCGCCAAGACGATGCTCAAGCGAATCGGCGAGCTGACCAGGCAAGAACGCGAGCTCGAGGCCAAGCTGACCGCGCTCATCCAGATCCACTGCCCCCAACTGCTCAAAGAACGCGGATGCGGCACGATCACCGCAGCGATCCTGATCGGCCACACCGCCGACGCTAGGCGCTTTGCCAACGACGCCGCATTCGCCAGACACGCTGGTACCGCACCCATCCCCGCCAGCTCCGGCGACCACCGGCGCTACCGCCTGCACCGTGGCGGCGACCGTCAACTCAACCGCGCCCTACACATCATCGCGCTGTCCGGCGCCCGCACTGACCCCAACATACGCACATACCTAGACCGCAAAGCCACCGAAGGGAAAACCAAACGCGAGGCCATCCGCTGCCTCAAACGCCACCTCGCCCGACACATCCTGGAAGCTCCTCTACACCACGAAACGGCCGCCGCCCCGGATACAGACAATCGCTCGAAAATCGTAATTACCGAACTTCTGTTGACATCAGAGCAACCGTTCCAGGCACGGCGGCCGGCGGCGTTGGTGGCTTACCTCGGCTGCGAATCTGCCATGGGCCGGCGAGCGCCCGCTTTCACCTAGGTTTTGGACACGACCACCGCTACCTTCGATCCGATGGTCAGGATCGTGGCTTGCTTGGGGTTTTGCGAGAGCACGATCCCGGCTTTGCCGGTCGATACTTTCTCTGTCACGGTTCGCCCGCGGCGCATCCGTCACCCCCGCCCCCGCCGCCGTAATAGCCGCCGCCGCCAGCACCCTGAAGAGCGTTCGGATCAGCGCCGCCGCCGCCGCCCTGACCAAGCGAGCCGTCTCCCCCCGCAAACGTCAGGCAGGGGTCTCCCGCCGCGCCACCACCGCCGCTGGTGCCACCAAAGCCGCCATTTCCACCCGCGATCGCGCCCGAGCAGTCAGTGTTGTCGGTACCGGTACCGCCATCGCCGGCTCCTGTCACCGTGGTCTGGCCGGCCGCGCCGCCTGCAGGGCCGCTGCCGGGGTACTGGCAACCACCACCACCCCCACCACCAGCCGCCACCAGCCGACTGTCAGTGGTGGTGAGCGGCGTGCTGCTCGGCTGAAGCCTCACGTCGGAGGCGCCGCCGCCTCCGCCCGCATATTGGGATGTGGAGCCGCCGCCGTTGAAGCCGCCGGACCCGCTAGAGCCGGCGCAACCAACCTCGACATACACCGTGCTAGTCGCCCGCGGAAGCCGCACCCACGCGCCAACAACCGCTCCCTGCCCACCAGACCCCCTCGTTACAACACTCACCGAGCCACTAGGGGCTCCAGCCGCCCCGATCGCCTTGACCATCAAAGCGCCGACTCCAGCCGGCACCGAATAGGTCTACTCGACCCCAGTGCACTTGAACTTCACCGGCAAAAGGCTCGCTCGGTGAAGCCGGTTGGCGCTCGCAGGCATCGCCGCAACGCCCCCAATCAACAGCGCCACGACAAATCCCGCCGACACGACGCGCAAGACCCTCGTCATGGCCCCACTTCCTTTCTGGCTACAAACACCCCAACGTAGCCCCTCGGTCCTCGGTGCGGACGCCGGATGCCCCCGCCGGCCGCCTCTAGCCACGCGATCTTACCCCGCTCACCCCGCGTTGGGGAAACAACTAGCGCGGCAAGTTAACGCTGGCGCAATGATGCCTCGACAAGGAGCGGCCCGAACAGACCGTCCGCATGACCCGGGCACTTCTGATTGGCACCGACAAAGCAGCAGCTCCGGGTGGAGCCGTCAGTTTGCCGTGGTGATCTCGGCATGCCAGCTCGCGTCGCGAAGCGATCGTCGAGGTAGAACAGCTCACCGGGTGACAGGAAACGTCCTGCGGTCCGCACAAGAGATGGCAGGCGTCCACCGAGAGCAGATCTCCCGGTCCTGTGCAAGCGCGGCTCAGTACTCGTTGTGGCGCCGGATCCACAACGGTTTGGAGGGATCCTCGGCGCGTCCTTTCGGCGTCCGGTCCAGCAGGCCGTAGTACGCCATCGCGGGCTCGAGGCCGCGTGCGGTCGTCAAGTAGGTCCGGTAGACGGTCCCGTCCGACAGCGCGTAGGCGCTCAGGCCCGGGCCCTCCGCCACGTAGCCCCCGGCGTCCGTTCCACACATGCGCGCGTTCTGCTCGACGGTGGCCGGGATCTCGCCCTCGAGAAACGGCTTCAACTCCTCCTCGGTGTAGAGGAAGCCGAGGTCGCGGTTGAAGTCGCTGCCGCCGACCGAGACCCAGCCGATGGGCCAGCCCATCCGCTCCCGGTAGGCAAAAAGCTTCTCAAATCGCGCGCGTGAGGCGAGCAGCAGCGTGGTGTCCCTGGCCTTTAGATGCACGGCCTGGGGAGCGACTGTGTCCGCGATCGAGGAGCAGACCGGGCAGCCTGCCGTCCAAGCCGGCCCAAACATGAAGTGATAGATAAGAAGCTGCGAACGGCCGTCGAAGAGATCGGCGAGCATCTTCGTGCCGTCCTCGGTCTCGAATCGGTAATCCTTCTCGACCGGGACCCAGGGCAGGTCGCGCCTCTTCCTGGCCAGCTCGTCGCCGCGACGGGTGAGCTCCTTCTCCTCCTTCAACAGGTCGTCGCGCTCCGTCTGCCACTCCTCCTGCGTGCCGATCCTATGCTCCGTCATCGTGGCTCCTCCTGTCTCCGGTCGCGGGCCACCTTAATGATCCTCGCATTCGCCATGGCGAAACCGTCGCGAACCGAGCGTCGGGCTCATGAGGGCGGAGCCGCGGAAAGCGAGAGTCCTACGTTCCGCTCGCGGCGGGACGGTTCTACTTTGCCGACGTCGTACAGGACCAGTGCTCGTCATCCGCTATTTCGCGGCCAGCACTTCGGCTGGGAGGATCTCCGGCGCACCCGCGAGAAGCTCGGCGGCCTTTGCCGTGAGCGCTGCCGCGATTTCTCCATTGATGTGCGCTCGGCGCGCCTCTTCGCTACCAAACGTGTCGAAGATCCAGAACGTGGTGGGAGACGTCCGCGCGGCGTACCAGTTGACGGTTCCCTGCTCAGCTTGTGCGAGCGGCAGCGCACCTGTCAACAGCTCCGCGACCTCCTCGGGCTTTGCCTCGATCCGGGCCACGAATGCGTACGGCGTGTCCATAATCAGCTCCTCATCGGTTCAACCAGTTGCCGGAATTCGGCCCCCAGTATTACGCGACGGTGAAGGCGGCCGCACGATGCATGAAGGACGTCGAACCTGAAGGCGGACCCCAACCGTGGGCCTGAGTCTCCTGCCCGTCCCCACGGGCTCGTCGCAACGCAAGCCCAAGCGCAGCATCGAGGACGCCGACGAACGCGAAAGCGCGGGTCGCGCGAATTAGTCGAGTCAAGTACAGGGGCCTCGGGTTCGCGATCGGAACGGCGCCCAGGCGGAAAGGCGAGACTACCGCTCGACAAGGAGTACACAGAGGCAAGCCCTGGTCTCGACTGGCCACAGTGGTATGCAGAACGAGTCGTAGAGCGACTGGGCGCTTAATCGAAGTAGCAGCACGGCCGCAGGGCGGGACATGGGGTTCGCGGCGCTCGCAGGCGTCGCAAAGCGGGAGCGACGCCGCCAGTAACGCCTCGGCGAAAGCGAGCGTCCCGGTATCCGCGCTGAGCATCGCGGTGGCCGACCCGGCAGGGGATTCCTCCTGTCGGTTAGATCGCAGTCGCCTGCTCTCGCTTCGATACACGCGCGAGCTTCTGGCGGATCCCCGCGTCGAGCACGAGCTTGCGCAGCCTCACGGCGTCGGGCGTGACCTCAACCGACTCGTCCTCAACGATGAACTCAAGCGCTTGGTCGAGCGAGAGCTTGTGGTGCGGCGCGAGGCGTACGAGCTCGTCCGCCGTGGACGAGCGAACGTTGGTGAGCTTCTTCTCGCGCACGGCGTTCGCGTCGAGGTCCTCGGAGCGCGAGTTCTCGCCCACGATCATGCCCTCGTACACCTCCTCGCCCGGGCCCACGAACAGCCGCCCGCGGTCTGACAGCTTGAGCAGCGCGAACTGCGACGTAGTCCCGCGGCGGTCGGCCACGAGCGAGCCGGTCGGGCGCGTCTTGATCTCACCGTGCCAGGGCTCGTAGCGCTCGAATACCGAGTGCAGGACGCCCGCGCCGCGGGTTTCGGTCATGAACTCGGTTCGGAAGCCAATCAGACCGCGCGCTGGGACCAGATACTCGAGCCGCACCCAGCCGGTGCCGTGGTTCACCATCTCGTCAAGGCGACCCTTGCGCAGCGCGAGCAGCTGGGTCGTCGCGCCAAGGAAGTCCTCCGGGATGTCGATCGCGAGTCGCTCGACGGGCTCGTGCACACGGCCATCCACCTCGTGGGTCAGTACCTGCGGCTTGCCGACGGTGAGTTCGAAGCCCTCCCGGCGCAGCGTCTCGACCAGCACGGCGAGCTGCAGCTCCCCCCGCCCCTGCACCTCCCAGGTGTCGGGACGCTCGGTGGGTTGAACCCCAATCGAAACGTTGCCGACGAGCTCCTGGTCGAGCCGGCTGCTCAGCAGGCGCGCCGTGAGCTTGTCGCCGGACCTGCCAGCCAGGGGCGAGGTGTTGATGCCGACTGTCATCGCCAGCGCGGGCTCATCCACGCTCACGGGCGGCAACGGCCGAGGGTCGGCAGGATCCGCGATCGTGTCCCCGATCATCACCTCGGGCAGGCCGGCCAGCGCGATGATCTCCCCGGGGCCTGCCCGGTCGGCGTCGACGCGGGTCATACCTTCAGTCACGTACAGCTCGGTGATCTTCAACCGCTGCACCGAGCCGTCGCGGCGGCACCACGCCACCCTCTGGCCCCGCTCGATCGCGCCCTCGTGCACGCGGCACAGCGCCAGTCGGCCGACGTAAGGCGAGGCGTCGAGGTTAGTCACAAGCGCCTGCAAACCGTGGCCCTCCGCGTAACTCGGCGGCGGCACGGTCCCAAGGATCAGCTCGAACAGCGGGCGCAGATCATCGCCCTCCGTTCCCTCCTCAGACGACGCCCAGCCGGCCTTGGCGTTCGTGTACACGATCGGGAAGTCGATCTGCGTCTCATCGGCGTCGAGGTCGAGAAACAGCTCGTAGACCTCGTTCACCACCTCGCCGCTGCGAGCATCGGGGCGGTCCACCTTGTTCACGACGAGGATCACGGGCAATCTCAA
>DASYAP010000162.1:0-5519 GCA_036501265.1 Solirubrobacteraceae bacterium
TGACCCTCAGCCGGGGGCGGCTCATCGACGATTCGGATTCTCATGGATGCTCCTCTCCTCTGCTCTCGCCCGCCTGCAAGCGGTTGCTGCAGTCGGGTACTGACGACCGGCGTCGTTTGTATGCGCTGGTATACCTCATGGGGATTGGATCGTCAATACCGGGCTTGGGCTCGGCAACCGACTCCTAATCGACGCCCCCTCCGGCTCCTCAGGCCGCAGCGAGCCCAGCCCTCGGCGCGAGCGGAAGACTCTCGCCAAACCGGGCGCGGCGCACGAACCGTCCCGTGCCGGGAGCGGCCACCAGCTCATCGCCCTCGACCACCATCTGTCCGCGGACGAGGACTACCTCTGGCGCACCGATGACCTCGGTTCCCTCGAAGAGGTTGTAGTCCACGTTGCTGTGGTGGGTGGCTGCGGAGATGGTCAGCGGCTTCTCCGGATCCCACACGACTACGTCGGCGTCGCTGCCCACGGCGAGCGTGCCCTTGCGCGGGAACAGGCCAAACAGTCGAGCGGGCTGCGTGCAGCACAGGTCGACCAGCCGGTTCATCGTCAGGCGGCCCTCGCGGACGCCGAAGTGGTGAAGCATGTGCAGACGGTTCTCGATTCCCGGACCACCGTTCGGGATCTTCGAGAAGTCGTCACGACCCAGGGTCTTTTGATCGCGCCACCGGAATGGGCAGTGGTCGGTCGACACCACAGAGAGAACGCCGGTTTGAAGGGCCTTCCACAGCAGCTCCTGGTTGTGCACCGGCCTCGGCGGAGGCGTGTACACGTACTTCGCGCCCACGAAGTCCGGCTCGTCGAGCAGTGTCTGATCGATGAACAGATACTGGGTGCAGGTCTCTCCCCATGAGCGCCAACCCGCGGCGCGGGCAGCGGCCACGGGCTCGATGGCCTCGCCGCAGGAGACGTGGACGACATAGAGCGGGCACCCCGCTAGTCGGGCGAGCTTGATCGCGCGTCCGGTCGCCTCGCCTTCGGTGATGGGGGGCCTGGTAGCCGCATGCCAGCGCGGCTCGGTCTTACCTTCCGCCAGCGCCTGCTTGACCAGCACGTCGATCGCGTCGCCGTTCTCGGCGTGGACCATCACGAGCGCCCCGGTCCGCGCGGCGACCTGCATCGTCCTGAACAAGGTCTCGTCGTCCACCATGATGGCGCCCTTGTAGGCCATGAACAGCTTGTAGCTCGTCACCCCCTGGTCTGGCACCTGGGCGACGTCCTCGAGCCGGCCGCCGTCGTGCAGGTCCGTGATGGCCATGTGGAAACCCACGTCGATCACCGGCGGGCAGCGCTCGATCTTCTCGTGCCAGGTAGCGAGCGCGTCCGGGATCGACTCACCGGGGGTCTGCAGGCAGAAGTCGATCAGCGAGGTGGTGCCCCCGAATGCAGCCGACACGGTGCCCGAGGTGAAGTCATCGCATGTGACGGTGCCGCCGAAGGGCATCTCCATGTGCGTGTGGGGATCCACCGCGCCCGGGATCACATATTTCCCAGCGGCGTCGATGACTCGATCGGCCGTGACATCAAGCGAGGCGCCGATCGCAGAGATCGTCTCCCCTTCGATCAGGATGTCGGCCGCGTAGTCGTCGACGGCCGTGATGATCCGCCCATCTTTGACGAGGACGCTCATGATGTCTCCTCTCTACCTCGGCGCCTTCTCAGCCGGGCTTGCGCCCACAGCGAGCAACCTTACTCGCATACACATCAATGAGAAGCGCACATTTGCTCCGCGCACGACAACCCGTAACCTGCCCCGGGTCAACGAGGATTGGAGTAAGGGATGATCGTGTGCGACCTGGGGGACCGCTGGCAGATCGTGATGCAGACCGACCACGCGGATCTATCCGGGGACTTTGCGCGCAGATGGAAGCAGCGCGGCGACCGCGCCGACTCCCTCGCGATCGCAGCCCAGCGCCACGACGACGGTTGGGCGGTATGGGAGCAGGCCCCCTCGTGTGACCTGAAAACGGGCAAACCCGTGAACTTCCTCGACGTCGGCGTGCTGTCGCACCTGGCCTTCTACCGAGCCGGGATCGCCGCAATCACCGAGCAGGATCCCTACGCCGGCCTGCTCGTCTCGATGCACGGAGCCGGCATCTATCGCGGCCGGTACGGCCTGCAGCCGGAGCTCGGGCTGACCCAAGCCGAGCAGGCGCGCGAGCAAGTGGAGGCGTTCGTCGCCGAACAAGAGAGTGGCTTTGAAGCACGCGATGCCGAGGTTGGTGTGACCGCGGAGCAGCGCCGGGGGGACTACGAGCTGCTGCAGATCTACGACCGGATGTCTCTTCTGTTTTGCATGAACGACACCCTGTCGCCTTCCGAGACCGAGTTCTGGGGATACAGGTTTCGGCCTTACGGCGCCGGAACAATCTCCATCGACCCCTTTCCGTTCGACAGCGAAGAACGCTTCTCACTCCTGCGCCGGGTGCTCCCAAAGACCCATTGGCGCAACGGAACCGAGTTTCGCAAGGACTTGCTCGGCATCGAGCCGCAGCGAACGTCGATTTCGGTCCGCGCGGCGGATGCCGGGTGACACGGGCGCGGTGCACCGCGCGGCGGTCTGGGTCACGCCGTCGCCGGCCTGCTCACGACGATCTTCGGGTCGCCGTCCTCCTCGGCTTTGAACTCAGCGCTCCGGCGGTGTGCGTGATGACCGGAGTTCTGCGTCAGCTCACGGGCAGCTACGCCTTCCCCTTTGCTACCTATGGCGTGGTCTGTCTGTTGCTCATGGTGCTCGCGACGCGCTTCGCTCCGCATGTCCACGTTGACCACGAGGTGCAGTGAGCGCACGCACCGGGCTTCTGTTTCTGGGCGCTCCCGCGGTTCCCGAGATGGTCTCGATCGCACAGCGCGCCGAGGCGGCCGGATTTGAATCCGCCTGGGTGGCCGAGACGCGGTTGACCCGGGACGCGATTGCGCCGGCCGCCGCCATCGCCTTGGGGACAGAACGGCTGCGTGTCGGAACCGGAATCGTGAACGTCTACACCAGAAACCCCGTACTGCTGGCGCTGACCTTCGCCACGCTCGATGAAATCGCGCCGGGACGGATCGTCATGGGACTCGGCGCGGGATCGCCCTTGGTGCTGGCGCCGCAGGGCATCAGTTTCGATCGACCGCTGACACGGTTACGCGAGTACTGCGACGTCATCCCGCGCCTGTTGGCCGGAGAAGCCGTCACGTATGCCGGGCGCTACGTCCAGCTCGATGCGGCCCGGATCGAGGACGTGCTGGCGCGCGGCGGCGGAGTCGGCCCGCGGGCCGGCATTCCTCTGTACCTCGCCGCCACGGGACCGCGTGCCGTGGAGTACGCCGGTGAAGTAGCGGACGGAGTGCTCCTGAACGTCTGCCTCCCGGTGAGCTACGTGCACGAACGCAGGAGACGCTTGGACACGGCCGGCCGGCGGGCCGGCCGAACGTCGTCGATCGACGTTGCGATGTGCATCGTGGTTTCTCCGCACAAGGATCCGCGGTTGGGACGAGACGCCGCGCGGCGCTTCATCGCGGTGTACCTCTCGATGTTCCCGAACGTAGCCCGCGAGACGGGGCTGGCCCCCGCGTTCATGCGTGCGCTGCGCGAGGCGTTTGCCACCGGCGGCGTCGAGTCGACGGCGCCGTTGGTCGGCGACGACGTCGTGGATCTGGTGAGCGCGTCTGGCAGCATCGAGGACTGCAGGGCTCGTCTCGCGGAGTACCGCAAGGCCGGGGTCGATCTGCCCATCCTCGCCCCAGTGCAGGGCGCACTCGAACTGACGATCGACAGCCTCTGCTGAGTCACTGGGCTCGATATGCCGCGGTATACGCTGGCAATTGATGCGGATCGCCGTGATAGGTGCCGGGATCGTGGGAGTACACGTGGCAGTGGCGCTGGTCCGCCGCGGGGCGGATGTGACGCTTATCGACCGCGGCGAGCCCGGCGGCGGTACCACGGCCGGAAGCTTCGCCTGGATAGACGCAAGCGCCCCAGGAATCTCGCCCTACCTGGAGCTGCGCGTGCTCGGCGTGCAGGCGTGGCGCCTGCAGGCACAGCAGCTGGGTCGGCCGCGGTGGCTTTCGCTCTCGGGCACGCTCACTTGGGCCCGCTCAGGAGACGATGCGGACACGCTTGAAGAGCACGCGCGGCGGCTCGAGGCCATGGGCGTCGGACCGCAGCGGCTCACCGTCGAGCAGGCACTTCGGTGCGAGCCTGACCTCCATCTGCCGCCAGATGTGAAGTGCGTCTATCGCCATGACGGCGAGGGGTGGGTCGACACAGGGCCAGCGATCGCCGCGCTGGTGAGGCGAGGATCGGCGGCGGGGCTGCGCCTGCGAACCGAGACGGAGGTACGGGAGTTGAGCGTCGATGCTTCCGGCCGTATCGCCGGCTTGGCGCTCGCGTCGGGCCAGCGCCTCCAGACCGATGCGGTCGTTTGCTGTCTCGGGCGCTTCACGGAGTCACTGCTCTGCACCGCCGGCGTTCACGTGCCGATGCGCGAGCCCGGCCGCGGCACTGTGCCGGTGGCGGGGCTGATTGCCCGAACCACACCCATCCGCTCTCGTGTTGACCGCGTCCTTATCGCCGACGGGGTGCTGATCCGTCCGGACGGAGCGGGTCGGCTGCTGGTTTCAAGCGACGCCTCCGACGCCGAGCTGGCCGGCGACGTGCCCGAGCCGGGGGCCGGCGAGCGGCTGATGGCGCTGCTTGCCCGCAGAGTCCGCGGCGCCGAGGAGGGCCGTGCGGCGCAGACGTGGATGTGCGTGCGAGCGATACCCGCCGACCTGCTCCCCGTGGTCGGCCGTGCACTCGACGGTCTCTACGTGGTCGCCACCCACAGCGGCGTGACCCTCGCCCCCGCGCTAGCCGAGCTGGTCGCCTCGGAGCTGCTCGAAGACTGCGATCGCGACGAGCTTCAGAGGTTCCGGCCGGGACGGTTCAGGAGCATCGCGGCGTGAGGCCATCCCCACGTCCAGAGACAGTCTGTCGATAAGCTTGCTCTGGCCAAGTGGGCGAGCACGGCCATTGCGCACCGAGCATGAGCACAAGACCCTTTGCGCCGATCGAATGGGACCTCGTTGCGGGGCGCACCGCGCTCGTCGTAATCGATCCCCAGAACGACTTTCTGCACCCTGAGGGCTGGTATGCCGGCAACGGGGTCGACATCGAGCACATGCGCCGCTGCATCGAGCCGGTCAAGCAGCTGGCGGCGGCCTGTCGGGAGCGTGGGATTCCGATCATCTGGACCCGGCACGGGTTTCGGGATGCCCAGGACGGTGGCTGGCTGGTGGCGATGCGTCCTTTCCTGCGCGACGGCGGCCTGCGAATCGGAACCTGGGGCTACGAGGTGCTCGATGAGCTGGACGCTCGCCAGGAGGACCGATACGTCGAGAAGAACCGGCTGAGCGCCTTCTTCCAGACCAACCTCGACCTTCAGCTGCGCGCGGTGGACGCCGAGACCGTGCTCATCGCGGGCGTGCTGACAAACCAGTGCGTCGCGGCGACCAGCAAGGACGCCATGTTCCGCGACTTCAAACCGATCGTG
>DASYAP010000163.1:0-10757 GCA_036501265.1 Solirubrobacteraceae bacterium
GGCGCCGCTGGAGGCGCTGACCGAAGTCACGGCGGCGAGGATCGGGCCGGCGCAGGGAGCGCAGACGAATCCGAGCGCGGCGCCGACCGCGAGCCCCGAGCGGAAGCCCGTGCCGCGCGTGCGCGGACCGAACCGGGCCAACCGGGAGAGGGGAGCCTGCACGCGCGCCGCTGCCTCGGGGATCAACAGCACCAGCCCGAACGCCAGCAGCACCACGATCGCGACGGTCCGAGCGGCCCCGCTGGCCAGGCCAATGCCCTTGACGAGCTGGGCCAGGGCGACCACCGCGATCGTGAACGTAACGGCAAGGCCGATCACGATGCCGAGCGGTCGTCGCCGCCCCCCCACTGCTCCGGCCGACAGCAGCGCGGGCAGCACCGGCAGCACGCAGGGGGTTATCGCGGTCCCTGCGCCAGCGATCAGCGCGAACAGCAACAGCAACGGCATAGGTACACCAATGATCCTCTGCGAGAGGTTGCAAAGCCATTAATTCGCAACGCTGCGTCGCGGGCACGGAAGGCGGGGCCGAGTGGCGGCGTGCGGAGGTGGTCGCGGTTCCACTTTGACTCTGCACGTCGGCGTAGTTAGATTGGGTAGAAACCTAACCCCAGGGGGGCATCATGGGTGCGTCGTCCGTTGTCCGATCGCTTAGGGCGGTGATCGTGTTGGGCCTAGTTTCTGCAGCGCTGGTCGCGGCCGGAGCCGGCCGCGCGTCCGCCGCACCGTGTCAGAGCTGGGGCGGGCAGCCTCCGAACGTGGGGTCTGGCGACAACCAGCTCGAGGGGGTGGCCGCAACTTCGGCTTGCAACGCGCTAGCGGTGGGGTACGACTACAACGGCACTGCAAATCAAACGCTGATCTTGCGTTGGAGCGACACGGCATGGAAGGTCCAGCGGAGCTCGGACCCCGCGGGGTCGACCAACGACAATGAGCTCTCGGGCGTGGCCGCCACCTCTTCGCACAATGCCTGGGCGGTGGGCTACTACTACAACGGCACGGCAGATCAAACCCTGATCGAGCATTGGAACGGCAAGGCATGGAAGGTCCAACCGAGCCCGAACCCCGGCGGGTCGGCCAACAACAATGCTTTCTCCGGCGTGGCCGCCGTGTCCTCCAAGAAAGCGTGGGCCGTGGGCTACTACGGCAAGGGCACCACACTTCGGACCCTGGTCGAGCACTGGAACGGCCGGAAGTGGACCGTGCAATCGAGCCCGAGCCCCGGCCACAGTTGCAATTCAAGGCTTGCAGCGACGGCGCTCAGGGGTCGAAGCATTGGTCTTTCCAGCGTGGCCGCTACTTCCCCGAGCAACGCTTGGGCGGTGGGGATTCGCTGCGGCACCAAGGCCACCCAGACCCTCATCGAGCGTTGGAATGGCAGGGCCTGGAAGGTGCAGCAAAGCCCCAATCCCGGGGGCTCGGGCAACACTAGCGCCCTCTCCGGTGTGGCCGCGACGTCCTCCACCAGCGCCTGGGCGGTGGGCAACTACTTCAAGAACAGAAATGCCGCGGGGGAGACCCTGGTCGAGCGCTGGAACGGCAAGGCGTGGAGGGTCCAGCCGAGTCCGAACGCCGACCCCTCGCGCGACGAAAACAGCCTCTCCGGCGTGGCCGCCACCTCCTCGACCAACGCCTGGGCGGTGGGCAGCTATGGCAGCCTGGTGGCGGATCCACCTCTTGTCGAACAATGGAACGGGAAGGTTTGGAAGATCCAGCCCAGTTCAAATTTCCCGGACGGCGCGCTTTTCGGCGTGGCCGCCATCTCTTCCAGCGACGCGTGGGGAGTGGGCGACTACTCCAACGGCACGAACGACCAGAACCTGATTCTGCACTGCTGCTGATGGAGTGGCGATTTCGGTGAGCAGTCGCCGCTACTCCCGCACCAGCCGCAGCCGCAAAGCCTCGAGTCCGTAGATCCCAGATGGCGTGCCGTACCGAGGCTCACCGTCGAGCTCTAGCACCGCGATCCGCTCCGCCAAAAACGTCAACGCCTCCTGCAGCTCCGCCCGGGCCAGGTTGGCGCCCACGCAGTAGTGGATGCCGGCGCCGAACGTCAGTAGGCGGGAACGCGCGCGCTCGGCTGAGATCTCAAACGATTCCGCTTCGGAGAGACCGTCCCGGTTGGCGTGCCAGGCGGAGACCAACACGATCGTGCCGGGCGGGAATGTGACCCCACGCCACTCGAGCTCATCGACGGTGATGCGCGCCGTGAACGGCGTTACCGGCTCGAAGCGAAGCGCCTCCTCGACCGCGGCCGGCGCCAGAGCCCTAGGGTTGGAGCGCAGCAGTTCCCACTGGTCGGGATGCTCGGCGAGCAGCCTGACGGCGTGAGCGAGTTGGCTCTGACTGGTGTCGACACCGCCGACAAGGATGTTCAGAATCAGGTCTCGGAGCTCGTCGTGTGACAGCCGGTCGCCCTCTTGCTCGGTCCGGATCAGGTCGGAGATCAGGTCTTGCCCCAGCGTCTGCCGGCGAGCGGCGATCAGCGCGTCCTCGTACGCGTAGAACTCGGCGACGGCTCGCTCGATCTCCTCGCGCTCGGTGACGAGGCTGACCGGGTCGAACTGGCGCTGGATCCAGTTCGACCAGCGATACAGCGCTGGCGCGTCCTTAGGTGGCGCGCCCATCAACTCGGCGATTACCAGCGAGGGATACGGCTTTGCGATCGCCTCGATGAACTCGCAGGTCCCGTCCGCCGGGAGGGCGTCAAGAAGCCGGCCGAGGAACTCGCGCATCGCCGGCCTGTAACGGTCGATCGCCTTGGGGGCGAGCGCAGGGTTGACCAGCTGGCGCAATCGACCGTGGCGCTCTCCAGCCAGGTTGATGATGTTGTTGGTGATCTCCTCGTGCAGCGGGCCGCTTTCGACCTGAAACAGCTGTGCGATCGTCAGGCCGGGGAATACCGCGTGCCGCGTGCGCACGAAGAACTCGGCTGACTCGCGGTCCAGCACTATGAACCCGAGCGGGGCTCTCGCCAGCCAGTCGGCGTGGCTGGAGAGCTCGGCCATCGCCTCGCGGTAGCGCTCGCCGCGCAACCCGGGGTCGGTGTGGTCGAAGGTGGGGAGCTCGAGCTCTGTAGCGAGCACCGCTATGACTCGACGCGCTCAAAAACGGCCGCGAGCCCCTGCCCGCCTCCGATGCACATGGTCTCCAGGCCGTAGCGGCCGCCGCGGCGGTCGAGCTCGCGCAAGAGAGTGGTGAGGATGCGGGCCCCGGTCGCGCCGACCGGGTGGCCAAGGGAAATCCCGGAGCCGTTGACGTTCAGGCGTGCGAGGTCGCCGTTGAGGCTCCACTCGCGCAGTACCGCCAAGACCTGGACCGCGAAGGCTTCGTTCAGCTCGATCAAATCCATGTCGGAGAGCTTCAAGCCGGCGCGTTCCAGCGCTCGCCGCGTGGCGGGCACCGGCCCGATACCCATCGTCTTAGGGGGCACTCCCGCCGCCGTCCAGGAGACCAGCCGCGCGAAGGGTTTCAGCCCCAGCTCGTCCGCGCGCTCGCGGTGGGTCACGATGCAGATCGCGGCGCCGTCGTTCTGGCCGCTCGAGTTGCCTGCCGTCACCGTGGCCTCGGAGTCACCGCGGCGCATGATCGGCTTGAGCGCGGCGAGGCTCTCGCGCGTGGTGTCGGGGCGTGGGTGCTCGTCGCGGTCGACGACACGCCGCCCCGATCGGCGGTCCTCGATCTCCACCGGCACGATCTCCTGCGCGAACCTGCCGTCCGAGTGCGCGTCGATGGCCAGCCGGTGGGAGCGAAGGGCGATCTCGTCCTGCTCCTCGCGGGCGATGCCGTACTCGCGGCGGAGGTTCTCGGCCGTCTCGAGCATCCCGCCAGGCACGGGATGGTTGACCCCGCCGGCGGTGATCCGCGAACGCACCAGCCGGTCTTCGAGCATCGCGCCACCCGAGCGCGACCCCCAGCGCAGCGAGGTCGAGTAGAGCTCCGCCTGGCTCATGCTCTCGGCGCCGCCCGCGAGCACGAGATCGGCCGCACCCGTCTGCACCTGCATGCTCGCTTCGATCACTGCCTGGAGTCCCGATCCGCAACGGCGGTCAATCTGAAGACCGGGGACGTCGACGGGCAGGCCCGCGTCCAGCGCGGCCACGCGGCCAAGCGCTGGTGCCTCGCCGTTGGCGTAGCACTGACCGAGCAGGACGTCGTCGATCGCCTCGTAGGGCAGTCCGGTCCGCTCGAGCAAGGCGGCGATCACGGTCGAGGCGAGCCGAGCCGCCGGCACGTCCCGGAACACCCCGCCGAACCTCCCGACCGCGGTCCGCAGCGGCTCGCAGATGACCGCATCTCGCATCGGCGCCATCAAAATCTGGCTTCTCGCATCGGCCGCGGACTGTAACGGCTTCGGGCACGGCCCCTAGACTCGGTTGTATGCCGGGCAAACTGACGAATCATGCGATGGCAAGCGCCTCAAAGCACGTGCCAGGGCTGCGCGTGATCCCCTTGGCTCGGCTTCTCGCGGCCGCGGAGATCGCGCTTCTGGCTCACGACCACGTCGCGCAGCTCGGGCCCCAAGAGCGGCGCCGCATCGTGCAGCTCCTGCGCAAGGGTCACGGACGGCGGCGCAACCTGAATGAGGCCGAGCGCAACGAGCTCGCACGCCTCGTCGCCAAGGCCGAACCGCGTCTATTCGTTGGTCACGCCGCCCAGAAGTTCTCGCCAGTCCCGCTGCCCAGGCGAATCGTGGAGGGCCCCCGGCGACGCCGGCGCTGACGGCGAAGCCCACGGCGGGCCAGTTCGCTTTACCGAGGCGCCAGCGCCTCCAACACCCCGGGCAACCGGTCCGGCTCGGTAATCGGGGTTAAAACCACGGTGCTGATCCCGCCCGACACGAACTCCTCCACGCGCGAGCGTACCTCCTCGGGCGAGCCGAATATGAAGATCTCGCGGATCAACTCCTCGGGCGCGAGCTCGGCGGCCCGGCCGCGGTCGCCGGACTGGTAGGCGTCGATCATGGGCGCGATCGCCTGGCCGAAGCCGAGCCAGCGGAAGAACTCCGCGTAAACGGGGACACTTCCGTAGGCCGAGAACATCGACCGGGCGAGCACCATGCCCTGCTCCTCGGCGACCGGCAGAACGAAGAAGCGGCAGGCGAGCTCCTGCGGCTCCCGGCCGTGACCTCGCTCGGCCTCGCGCAGCGCACCGACCACCTGCGGCAGGCCCGAGAACGGGAGGAAGTTGGTAAACGCGCCGTCCGCGACCTCGGCGGCCAGCCCAAGCATCCGTGCGCGCAGGGCCGCCAGCACGATCGGCACCGGCTGGGAGACCGGTCGCTCCAGCCTAAGGCCCCCGAATCCGCGCTCGGGGGGGACCGAGAGCACGGGCCGCAGCGCCGCGACTGCCTCGCGCATCTTCGACAGTGGCCGGTCGAAGGGCATCCCATTGAAGCGCTCGACGGTCACGTTCGAAGACGCTCCCAACCCGAGAACGAACCGGCCTCCGCTGGCCTCCTGCAGCGCCGACGCGGTCTGCGCCAAGACTGCCGGCCCGCGCGTGAAGGGGTTGACGATGCCCGTGACCAGACGCATTCGCTCGGTCACTGGGGCCGCCAGTGCCAACGGCGTGAAGCCGTCGGCTCCGTTCGGAGTCTCGCCCGACCAGAGATCGTCGTAGCCGAGCGCCTCGGCCTGGCGATATAGGCGCGCGTGGTCGGCGAGCGGGACTCCAGGGAACGGAACGCTCAAGCCCCACCGGAGAGGCGGGCGGCCTTCGGTGCAATCGCGGGCGATCACGAGCGCGAACCTACCAGCCGCCGACTACTTCGAACACCAAATCGGGTACTAGCGCTCGCCGAGTACGTCCAGCGCGGATTCCGACCCTTGGGTCGCCGGCGCGGGTGTGCAAGCCGCTCCGGTGGTCTCGAAGTCGGCGTCGTAAGGCGGGCCGGTCACGGTCAGTCCACCGTCCACCACGAGCGTCGTCCCGGTGACGTACTCGGACGCGGGGGCCAGCAGGAACAGCACGCAATCGGCAACCTCCTGGACGGTGCCCATGCGCCGCTTGGGGATCTTCGGCAGCACTGTCTCGAGCGGCGCGACGCGACCCGTGGCGTAGAAGTAGGCCGACGAGTCCGAGTCGATGATGCCTCCGTTCACAGCGTTGACGTTGATCCCGCGCGGCGCGAGCTCGACAGCCATGTAGCGGGTCCAGGCCTCGATCGCGGCCTTTGCGGAGCCGAGGTTCGCATAGGTGGGGTAGGCCGTGATCGAGCCATAGGAGGACAGCACCACGATTCGTCCCCAGCCCTGCATCAGGGGCACCGCCCGCTGCGTCCCGACCACGAACGCGCGCACGTTCAGATTGAAGGTCCGCTCGAGGTTGTGCGGCTTGAGCTCCATGATCGAGCGAAAGTTGCTGGCGGCTGCGTTTGAGACGAAGAAGTCAAGCCGTCCCAAGCGCTCCTCGACCTCCGAGAACATCCGCTCGATCTCGTCGACCTGCTCCAGGTCGGCTCGGATCGCGACGCCCTCCCCTCCCCGCTCCTCGATTCCGCGCAGAGTCTCTGAGGCAGCCTCCTCGTTGCGCCGGTAGTTGATGATCGGGACCGCGCCTCGCTCGGCGAGGCTGAACGCGAGCGCGCGCCCGATCCCCCGTGAGCCGCCGGTGATCAGTGCGACACGGCCCTCGAAGCCCTCGGCATCCCCGCTCACCGCAAAAGCTCTCGCGCAATCGTGGTCTTCTGGATCTCCGCGGTGCCTTCCTCAAACCGTTGGGCGCGCGCATCTCGGTAAACGCGCTCGATGGGAGACGAGGACCAGTACCCGATCCCGCCGTGGACCTGCAACGCCCCGTCGGTGACGCGCTGGAGCATCTCCGAAGCAAAGAGCTTGGCCATGGCGGACTCGGCGTTGGCCCCGCCGCTCGACTCCCACCGCCGCGCCGCTTCCATCACCAGCGAGCGCGCGGCCTGGACGTCGGTGGCCATCTCCGCGAGGCGAAACGCGATCGCCTGCCGCTCCGCGATCTTGCGCCCGAAGGTCTCGCGCTGCTGCGCGTACTGGACGGCCAGTTCCAGCGCCCTGGAAGCCAGACCCACGCAGGTCATCCCGACCGCGATCCGCGAGGGCGCCAGAAATCCTGACAGCGCGATCTCCAGCCCCTGACCCTCCTCGCCCAGTCGATCCGATACCGGCACGGGTGCACGGTCGAAAACCAGGTTCCCGTGGTCGGTCCCGCGCACGCCCATCGTCTCCGGCATGACATGCGCCGTGACGCCGGGGCCGTGGGGCGGCACCATCAGCGCGACGGTGCCCTCGGCGCCGCGCGTCCCTTCGAGCCGAGCGAAGCACAGCAGGTAGTCGGCCACCGTCCCGAAGGTGATCAGATGCTTCTCGCCGGTGAGATAGTACGTGTCGCCGTGGCGCACCACGCTCGAGCGTATGTCCGCGCCCGTGCCCGCGGTCGGCTCGGTCAGGGTGAAGGCCACCTTGATCTCGCCCTGCACCTGCGGGACCACGAACCGCTGGCGCTGCTCGTCGGAGGCGTGGGAATCCATGGGCCGCCAGATCCCGTTGCACACGTGGACGATCATCCGCAGCGAGGCATGCGACATCGAGAACAGCTCGAGCAGCTCGAGGTAGCGGCTGAACGGGATCCCCCGGCCTCCGTAGGCGCGGGGGGCGGCCAGGCGCAGGTATCCACGATCCCGCAGCTCGTCCCACAGCGCCATCGGCACGGAGCGCTCGGCCTCGATCAGGTCCGCCCATCGCTCCCCGTCGGAGCGCACGTACGCCGCGACCTCCTCCTTGCACTGGGCGAACTCTGCCTCGTCGAAGACCTCGTCCGCGACCGCGGTGGTCGTCATGGCGCGGCAGTCGCCTTGCTCACGTAAGCGCCTCCCGCTCGCGTGCGAGCTCGCTCGCGATTTCTCGCAGGACGAACTTCTGGATCTTGCCCGAAGGAGTGCGCGGTAGCGCGGCGACGAGCTCGAGCCGCTCGGGCCAGTACGTCTTCGCGACCCGTTGCGCGTCGAGGTAGGCGATCATCGCGCCGAAGTCGAGCTCCGCGCCGTCGCGCAACACCGCGAACGCGCAGGCCCGTTCGCCCAGGCGCTCGTCGGGCATGGCCACGATGGCGACTTCGCTCACGGCCGGATGCGTATAGAGCAGTTGCTCGATCTCGGCCACCGGGATCTTCTCCCCGCCGCGGTTGATGAGGTCCTTGACGCGGCCGGTTATGCGCACGTGCCCTTCGAGGTCGACGGTCGCCAGGTCGCCCGTGCGGTAATAGCCGTCGGCCGTGAACGCCTCGGCGGTGAGGTCGGGGCGGTTCAGATAACCCTTGAAGTTGTAATCGCAGCGGACCTCGAAGTTGCCCTCGACTCCTGCCTGCACGGGGCGACCTGAATCGTCGACGATGCGTACCTCGACCCCCGGCAGGGGTCGGCCGTCGGTAGTCCAGGCGCGCTCGTCCACTTCGCCGGGGACGAACGCCGTTCCCAGACACGTCTCGGTCGTGCCCCAGGCCCCGCCGACCTCGCCGCCCAGCACCTCGGCCGCGTCGCGAGCCAGCTCGCGCGGGATGGCGGCGCCGGTGGCCACGAACTTACGCAGCCCCTGGGGGCGCTCGTCCTGGTCGCCGGCGAGCTTGACCAGGTCGGCCAGAAATGGCGTGGCGGCCTGCACAAAGGTAACCCCGAAGCGGCTCATCGCTTCGAGTCCCGCGGCCGGGTCCCAAATCTCTTGGAGCACCTGTGGCACGCCGAGTCGCAGCGCGATCCACATGCCATAGAGGAACCCGGTCTGGTGGGCGAGTGGAGAGGGAACGTAGACGACGTCGTCTGCTCCGAGGCCGAAGTGCGCGATGTGGGCGTCTGCCGCGCGCGTGAGCACCTCGTGGCTGTGCAGCACGCCCTTGGGCTGGCCCGAGGTGCCCGACGTGAAAAGCAACTGCGCGTTCGCGTCCGGGGTCGGGCGCAGCGGCGCCAGCCGCCCGGGGTCGGGCTGCGCGGCCGCCAGCAGTTGGCCGTAGCTCGAGTGGCCCAGGTGCCGTGCGTGGTGCGAGGTATCGAGGACGACCACGTGGGTCAGAGAGGGGACAGCCATCCGCAGGCTGAGGGCCATCGCCTCGTGGTTGCGGCCACGGAAGCGGTCGGGGACCAGCAGAACGCGTGCGCCCGACTCTCGGACCATGAAGTCGAGCTCGCGCTCTCGAAACATCGGCATCAGGGGCTCGCACGTCGCCCCGATCCGCATCGTCGCCAGCGCGATGGTGACGAACTCGAGCCGGTTGGGCAGTTGGAAGGCGACGGGCTCGCCTGGCTTGACCCCGAGATCGAGCAACATCGCCGCGGCGCGGTCGACATCCGCGCGGAGCTGCGCCCAGCTGAGCGCGCGCGCCTCGCCGGTCGAGTCCACGGCGACGACCGCACGCCCCTCGGGCCGCTCGCTGGCGTGCCGGTCGACGTCGTCGAGGATCAAATTTGATTTTGGTCGCGCCACGCGCGCGCCGGCCCCGGCGGGCGCATGAGCCCGCCCGAACATATTGGGATCGGGTGCGCCGTTCGCCACCGCGGCCGGCACTCCCAGCTCGTTCATGTGCTCGAGGAACTCGGGATACGAGATGCGGTAGGCGTGTGGGAACGACAGCTCCGTCACGCCGGCTGCGGTCGCCCCGGCAACCGTGAGCGCCATCAGCACGCGGTGGTCATTAAAGGACGAGAGCGTCGCGCCATGAAGCTTCGAAACGCCCTCGAAGCGCATGGCCTGGCCGTCAAAGTCGACCCGCGCCCCCATGCGCCTCAGCTGGAGCATCGACGCGACGCGGTCTGACTCCTTGAGTCGTACGTGGGAAACATTGCCCAGCACGCTGGACCCCTGTGCGCGGCTTGCCAGCACCGAGAGCACCGGGACCATGTCGGGCAGGTGCCGGCAATCGAGCTCTCCGCCCCGCGGCGGCTCGCCGTCGTGGTCGATCGAGATCAGCCCACGCTCGTAGTCGATCCGCATCGGCACGCCCGCCGAGCGCAGGTTCTCGAGCACCGCTGCCTCCGGGTGGCCCACGATCGAGGTCGGGCTGCGGAAGCGGGCGTGAGAAGGGTGGAGTGCGCACGCCGCCAGGGGGAAGACCACCGAGCCGAGATCGGGGGGCAGGACCACATCGGTTGCGTGCGGCTGCTGACCGGGCTCGACCTCGAACCGTCGCCAATCCTCGCGCACCGAGACGTGCAGGCCGAACTGGCGCATCATGTCGAGCGTCAGGTCGATATAGGGCCGCTCGTTGAGCTCGCCGCCGACTTCGATCGTCGTGCGCTCGCGCGCGAACGGCGCCAGCATCAAAAGCCCCGAGATCCACTGCGAAAGCGTGCCGTCGATCCGCAGGCGCCCACCACGGGGGACGCCCGGATAGACCGTGACCGGCAGACAGTCGCCGTCGGCTTCGAGCCTCACCCCGAGCTCGGTCAGGGCTCGCAGGAGCGGACCGACCGGGCGGCGCTTGAAGTAGCGCTGGCCGACGATACGGACCGGCCGGTTGCCCAAGGCGGCGAGCCCCAGGAGGAAGTAGAGCGTGGTGCCTGAGCTGCCAACCGAGACCTCATCGGCGACCGGCTGAAAGGCGCCGCCATTGACGCGCCAGGAGTCGCCCGATGTACGGATGTCGGCGCCCAGCCCGCGCAGCGCCTTCACCGTGAAGGTGACGTGACGGGCCGACGTCCGCTCAGCGATCGTGCTCTGCCCAGGGGCCAGCGCCGCGAGCATCAAGGCCCGGTGGGCGTGGTACTTCGAGGGAGGGATCGGGATCTCGCCCTCGAG
>DASYAP010000164.1:0-8727 GCA_036501265.1 Solirubrobacteraceae bacterium
GCCATGATCGAGACGTCCTACGAGGCCGACGGAATGCTGTGGAGCAGCCCGATGTACAACGGATCTGTGTCGGGCGCGTTTAAGAACGCGATCGATTGGCTGCACATGCTGGGGTCCCGCGAGCCGCCGTACCTTCATGACGAGGTCATCGGCTTGATTAGCGCCGCCGGGGGAACGCAGGGGCTGCAGGTTGTCAACACGATGGAGTTTTCGGTGCGCTCGTTACGAGGATGGGCAGTCCCCTACGTGGTGCCGGTGCCCCAGGCGACGAGGGTGTTCGCCGCGCCCGGCGCTGTCCAAGACGAGCTGGTCGAGCAGCAGCTGCGCCGGCTCGGCGCAGAGGTCGTGCGTGTCGCCGAACGCTTTGCGCGAAATCCGACGCTGCACCGGCAGAGCGAGTGTGACGACGCGGCCGAGCGCGTCGTCATCTCCAGCTGACGGCGCAAGCGTCGGCGCCGAAGCTCGCCGCCGTGTTGGCCATTTCTCAGCGCATAACCAGGCCGCCGTCGGCTGTGAGCGTTTGGCCGGTGTATGCCGCCCCAGCGATAGCCTTGCCCTATCGACCTCGATCCGCGCCTGCTTCGCTATTTCCTGGCCGTCGCGGAGGAGCTCCATTTCGGCCGCGCCGCCGCACGCCTATACATCTCTCAGCCCTCGCTCAGCAACCAGATCCGCAAGCTCGAGCAGACGCTCGGCACTGACCTCTTCGTACGCGACAGTCGCCACGTCCAGCTCACCACCACTGGTCGGGCCCTCCTCGAGGAGGCGCCGCTAGCGCTGGCCGCGCTCGAGCGCCGCCGAGCGCACCCGCCTCGCCGGCGAAGGCATAACCGGCACGGTACGGCTCGGCTATGCCCCGATGGCCGGTTTTGAGACGCTCGGCGTGATCCTGGCCGCAGTCGAACGCGACAGCCCCAACATGACCGTCATCGCCAGCGAGCTCTACAGCGCCGAAATTCCCGCCAGATAGTGGCCGGCGAGCTCGACATCGGGCTTGCCCTGCGCCCCGAACCCGTGCGGGGAGTAAATAGTGAAGCCCTGCGTATCGAGCCGCTCGCGCTGCTACTCAGTAAACGCCACCGGCTCGCCGGCACGCCCCCGATCCCCCTCGCCAAGCTCGAGAATGAAATGCTGCTTCTTTTCCCGCGTGAGCTTGCTCCCGCCCACTACGACCACATCATCGCCGCGTGCGAGCAGTCCGGCTTCGAGCCCCGCGTCAAAGTCTTCGCCGATCCGCCTCCCCAAGCGATGCTCGCCCGTCTACAAGCGGGACACGAGGTGGGTCTACCCCCCGTCTCGCTCGCCTCGCACGCCGCAGCGGCCGAGCCCGGCCTCATCGCTCGCGAAATCGTCCAGCCGCCTGCGCACGCCGAAGGAGATAACGAGCGCCGCAAGAGGCGCCGGGGCGTGTGAGTCGACGCCACAGCGCGGCCGTCACGGGCAGGCGCGCGAATACGGCTGTTCAGCGTCCCACGGCTCAGCGCTCGCCAGGGCCGCCGCCGCGGCCGCGGATCCAGTCGCCAACCTGTTCTGCAACGTCGCCCATCTGGGAGCCGAGCTTGGCGACATTGTCGCCGGCGTCTTGGAGGATCGTGCGGAAGCGCTCGGCGTAGTAATCGAAGGCGTCGCCCGCCTCCGCGCGCACGTCGGCCTCCTCGTCCCGGGTGCGGTACTCGCCGCGGACGATCCGGTCGTAGTCCCCTCCCTGGACCCACTTCATCACTTCCGAGACCCGCCGCACCGCGTACGAGTGGGTCTGGCCGATCTCGTTAAAGAAACGCCGCACACGGTCGGAGGGGTCGTCCCAGCTCTCATAGTCCATCGCCTGGGTCAGGAACGCGTCGAGATTCAGCTGCTCGACCGGTAGCCCTGCCGCGGTCACCATAAGCGTGTTGCACACGATCCGCGGGTCGCGGACGGCCAGCGTGGCCGCCCGGTCGCAGCTGAGCTCGGTCGCTCGGTACCACTCGAGCAGCACCGCCCTAACGGCGCGGAACGGAATCCCCAAGAAGAACGGCACGCCACTGCCGACGCTCAGCAAGACGTTGAGCGTGGTCACGTATACGACGTGGTCGGAGAGGATGTGCCCGAGCTCATGAGCGATCACCGCCCGCCGTTCCCCGGGGCCGAGGCGCTGCATCAAATCTGAGTCGATCACGATCATCGGCTTACCGGTCCCGACCACTTGCGCGCCACCGGGCACGCCCGAGCTGACGTACAGGTCGTAGCGCTCGGGCATATCGAGGATCCTCGAGACGCCCTCATGCGCTCTCCATAACTCGGGCAATTGCTGCTCCGAGACCTTGATCGAGTTGCCCAAATACAGCTGGCGCAGGGCGCGCTCGTACTGCCACTCGATCAGCTTGCGCACGACCGTATCGAGCATCGGGATCGCGCGGAGCGCGGCCGTCGCCGCGCGATCAGCCGGATGCTCGTACGCCTTGGCAGAGATGTTGACGTACGGCTCGAGGTTCTCAGGTAGGAGATCGGACAAGCGAAGCTAGCCTACCGCTTCGGTAGATCAGCTATCTGAGCGCTCACATCGGTCGACCGCAACGCCTGCCAAACGGATTGCCCATGATCGGGCCGGCGTCCTCGGCAAGACCCAACGCGGTCGTGAAGTTGCCGTACTGCTTGTCCTTGCCGAAGGTGTTGCCGTTGGGCATCTGCCCGAATTCCCACACGCACGCGCTGCTGAGCTTAGCCTGAGTCCAGTAGGGGTAAAAGTGGCCGGGCGCCTGCGGCGGCGGCACAACGCAGCCGGCCGGGTGTGCCGTACTGCAGCGGTTGTTGGTGGCAGGGTTATCCGTGAGGAACTGCATCTGCGCGTAACCCGCCCCGTTTACGGTGGTGGGCTCCTGGATGGTCAGCGCCGAGGAGGCTCTGCCCGGCGTCAGTGAGTGCGGCCAGTCGTTCCAATACGAGGTGCCGTCGTAGTCGAGGTCGGCGCCGGTGCACCCCGTGACCAGATCCGGGGCGGATGTGATCGGCCCATGGGTATCGCCGGCCTTGTAACAGGGGGCGTCGTTGGGCTCGCCGCTTGACTTCGAGCCGTCTGGTGGCCCGGCGTTCTCGTACGGGCCGCGGCAGAACTTCCAGGACGGATCGTCGTAGTTACCCAGGAGCACTGGCGCGAACTTGTCCAGCGTGGTGCATGGAGTGAAATGCCCGATTTCGTAGGCGACGTTGATGTTCGCCGCTGCCCAGCCACCCTGGTTGACTTTCTTGGCGGTCGAGTACAGAGGCCGGAAGTTCCACCGTGAGCCGCTGCAGTCGGCGATCGAGGTGTTCATGAAGCCGTTTTTCGCCGACGCCAGCATGAACCCGGTCTGGCCGCTCGTCAGGTCTGCGATTCTCGCCTCTAAGGCATGACCACCCCCCCGTTGACTGCCATCGAAGATGTGGATGCGCAGTCGGTCACCGGGCTTCATCAGGAGCGTCTTGGAGCCGGGCGTGAAGGTGGCAAGGTCAGCCTTCTGTGGACTGGGCGGCCCGGTTGGAACGCCATTGTGTTGGATAAAGGCGAAGTTGATCGGCTCGTTGCAGTTGTTGTTGCAGGAAATAAATCCAGCTGTGCACTCCAAAGAGTCGATCGTCAGCGCCGCGCACCAGTGGGTGTCGTCACAGCTGAGCCCGTCCGCGAGCGGCGGGAATCCGGGCGGGTAGAACTGCAGTTCCAAAAAGGCGCTGCCGCCGCCCGGGTAGTTTCCGCTGGGCGAGTTCGAATCGCTGCCGGGCGTGCAGGGCAGCTGGGGATAGGACCTGGGATCGCACAGAGCCATCGAGTACCACAACGACGGCATCAATTCGAAGAAGTGCGTTATGTCCTTTCGCGGCCCCTTCACCGTGGGCAACGCGCGCGGATCTCGCGGTAGCGTCTGCACCCAGGTGATGTTGTTCGATGAGCCCGGCTTGCGCGAGTAGAACTGGATCGTCGGCTCGTCGTGACCGATGTAGTGGCCGTTGTCATACAGCTGCCCATCCGGGCTCCCGCCGTGAACTTCCGCACAGATGGCGCCGCCGGGCTTGACCGGACGCTGGAGCGGGCTAAAACCGTTGCAGTCCAGTTCACCCACCGGCTGGACTGCTGAGGCCGCGGTGGTACCCCGCCCCGCCGTAGACGCCGTCGCGACCCCGGCGGACATCGCCGCCACCGCCGCGGTCAACGCGACCGCCAAACCCACGACACCCCAGCGCCACCTCACCACAATCGACACAACCCTCGCCATCAGACGCGCTCCTACGCCAGGCCTCCCGCAACCGCTCCAATACCACCGCGAACCTACCTCACCGGCACCGCGTTAAGCGAGGAGCCTAACGCGCGACAAAGCCTGCCGGCGCTCGGGCTTCTGGTGTCGAGCAGGCGGCGGGTGAGCTGCCAGACGAGACCCGGTTTGCATCAACGTGCGCCGGGTTAGGCGTTGGTCCACGCGCGCGAGCGGCTGGGCGAGGTGCGAGGACGACCTCGAGCAGGACTCGGACACCGCTTGTACGCCGCTGCGCCCTATGTCAGTTTGCGCGTCGGGCAAAAGGGAAGACCGCTCGTGCGCGAATACACGATGGGAGGATTCATGTTCAAGAGTTCCCGGCGCGATCAGGCCGAGGGCAGTCTGGATCGGCTTGCTGGCCGGCTGCTGGAGGCAATCGGCCGGCTGACCGGGCGCCGCTCGTACCAGGCCAAGGGCAAGGCAGCGCGAGCGCGCGGCGCCGTGAGAGGGCGCAAGGGTCGCGCTAAGCGGGCGGTGCGCTGAGTCTGAGGTCCAGGTAAGTGCACCGACGACCCGGCCTGCGCGCGATGAGCCCAGCGGTGTCAGGTCAGCCGCTCGCCCGGCGACGCCAGAAAAGGGCGCCGGCGATCGAGCCCAGCAGGAACGACACCAGGATGACCACGATCAGGGCCGTGTTACTTGTGGTCACGATCCAGTCGACCTTGGCTTTGTTCGTGTTGAGCACGGCGAACACGATCACCAGCGCTACCACGGCGCCGGAGACCAGCATCCGCGCTTGGTATCTGCGGCTCGGACGCCGTCGGCCGCCCCGCGCAGAAGAGGTAAACGGGGTCCTCGATCCAGAGCTCATCGAGTCGTCAGTCTCCCACTAGGGGCCAACAGCGTCTAGTGTCCGCGGCCTCCTGAGAAGACAGCGACGGAAGGATGGCGCCGGACCATCGCGCGGCTACCTCCTGGCGATCCGATAGATCGGACCGCTAAGCGACACGGCATAGATGCGCCCGCTCGTGTCCTCTCCAAATGACGACATGTTGCTGACCGCCAGGCCCGTCGCCTGCTTGTCGGCCGCGTGTCCCTCGCTGAGCTTGGCCGAGTTGATTTGCGACTTGCACAGGTCCCCGTACACATAACGGCCATACAAGCTCGGCAGCGCGTGATCCCTGACCACGTAGCCGCCGATGATCGCGCAGTAACCGTCGCTGTGCTTGGTCACTAGCACCGGGAACACCGCGTGGGGTGCCTTGCCGGACTTGTAGCGCAAATCTCCCTCCCAGATGCTCCAGCCGTAGTTGGCACCCGCTCCCGTCCCGCGCGCGGCGTAGTCGACCTCCTCCTCCCGATTTTGGCCGACATCGCCGATCACCAGCGCGCCGGTCAGCCGATCGAAGGAGAACCGCCACGGGTTGCGCAGTCCGTAGGCCCAGATTGCCGGGCGCTTGCCCCGCTTGCCGACGAAGGGGTTGCCCTTCGGGATCGCGAAGCCGCCATCCGGTAGGGGCCGGATCCGCAGCAGCTTCCCGAGCAGCACGTCCGTGTTCTGCCCGTGGTTGTACGGATCGCCCTCACTCCCGCCGTCGCCCACGCCGACGTACAGGTCGCCATCGGGGCGGAACTGGAGCTGGCCGCCATTGTGGTTGTTAAACCGGCGGTGACCGATCGTCAGCACGTTGCGTGCACTACGCGGGTTGGCCAGGTTGGGGTCGCTGCCGGCCCGGCGGTATTGGACAACGTGCACGTCGTTGTTGGAGCTCGTGTAGTCGACGTAGAACAGGCCGGTGCTGCTGTAGTTGGGCGCGAACGCCATCGACAGGAGCCCTTGCTCCTCGCCACTCGAGTTGACGATCTTGGTGATGTTCAAAAACAGGCGGGACCGCCTGTGCCCATCGACCAGCACAACGATCTTCCCGGACTTTTCGACCACGAACACGCGGTGGGTATCGCCGGGCGCACCGGTGACGTAGGTGGGTTGGTCGAACACGCCGATACGGACGAGGTGCAGTCCGGCTGAGCGGGCGGCGCCCCTGACCGCGCTCGGCGTGTTCCCGCTCGCACCGCAGCCAGCCAGCAGCATGCAGCATGCCGCCGCCGCTAGTCCCCATCTCCAGCCTGGTCGATCCCGTCCCATTCCCGTTATTGATAGCGCCGTCGCGGGCTGAGAGACAACGGAGGTGGCACAGGACGGGTGTGCCGGCCCCCCGCGTCTGGGGCAAATCTCCTGTTGCTGGCTGCAGCGGCTTTAGTTAGCCAGCGGATTCTTCGCTACGCGGCTCGAGGGCCGCGCGCAGTTGCGCCCTGGCCGTGATCCCGAGCTTCGGGAAGGTCCGATAGAGGTGCGATCCGATGGTGCGGTGGGACAGGAACAGTCGCTCGCCAATCTCGCGATTCGACAGGCCGGCTGCCGCCAGCTCGGCGATCTGGAGTTCCTGGGCGGTGAGCCGGTCGCGAGCGTCCGGCGTGCGTGGGCCGATCTTTTCGCCGGTGGCTCGAAGCTCGTCGCGCGCGCGTTCACTCCAACGAGTCGCTCCCAAGGCGTCGAAGTGGTTGATCGCTTGGCGTAGGGGCGCACGCGAGTCTGCGCTTCTCCGCTGTCGGCGCAGCCAACGGCCGAATGAAAACAGCGTCCGCGCACGTAGAAACGGGTACTCGCGCGAGTCGTCGCTCAGCGCCGCCACGAACAGCGCGTCGGCGTGATCGTTGTCGCACATCAGGGGCTTCGCGCAGGCCAGACCGGCGCGCAAGATCGGCGGCTCACTGCGCATCGCGATCTCCTCGAGCTCGCGCATGACCTCCGCGGCTTGGGCGGCGTGCTCACCGCGAGCGCCAGCCTCGGCGAGGTCCAGGGCGGCTGGCCAGCGCATGAAGCGGTGAAACGCTGGGTCTTCCTCGTCGAACAAAGGCCAAAGCGCGCGGAACGCGTCCTCGTGCCGTCCCTCGCTGAGAGCCGCTGCACCCCGCGCCAAATGCGCAGGGGCGAGCAGTGGTCCGCCGTTCATCGCCGTCAGAGCTCGCTCGGGTCCCGTGAGCCCGGCCTCGAGGTCGGTCTCGCTACCGCGGTGCGCCGATACGAGTGCGGCTACAAGCTGCCCGGTGAGGCCGAACTGCGGCTGGCGGGTGTCGCGCGCCAGGATCGCCGCTTCGGCGCCCGCCGCCTCGGCCGCTTCCCAATCGCCGGCGTACGTGGCGGCCCACGCGTAGTGGACGAGCGCTTGGGTCAGTACGCCGAGCCGGCCCTGCTCGCGCAGCCGCTCGACGGCGCGCGCCAGAAACCGCGAGCCCGCCGCGAAGTCCCCCGCTTTCTCGGCCGCTATGCCGAGGAACATCGCAGCGACCGGGTCGGTGACTTCGTGCAGCCGGATGCCCGCCACCCGGCGCAGCACCGACGGCGCCGTCACCTCGGGATTGGCGAGTGCGCTTACAGCCAACAGCCTTGGGTCAGCCTCGGGGGACCCGATGCGTTCGGCGGAGTCGACGACATACTGCCGCGTCCGGGCACGGGAGCGTGTCCACCAACAGCGATGTGCGATCGGCACCAACGCCCGTAGTGCCGCATCCGTATCGCCGCCGGCGAGCAGCTGATCCGCAATCGTCACGAACGTCTTGGCGGCGCCCTTCTCAAACCAAACGTCACCACTGATCATCTGCTGCAACCAGACCACGCGGGCAGCGTCGGCCGGGGCTACTTGGAGTGGCTCAGCCTCCCGCAGCAGCCGGCTGACAGCGTCGACGCGCCCGAGGTCGTACACGAGTTCCGCCGCCCGCACCAACCGCTTGCCCTTCCGAAGCGGATCAGCCGTGAGCATCGCCGCGCGCTCCAGTGCGGCCGCGGCGACCATGACCGCGCCGCGCCGACGAGCGATCTGCGCCTGCTCTTCCAATGCCGAGGCGACCTCCTCGTCATGCCCCACCGCGCCCGCGGCGCGGTGCCACAGCCGGCGCTCGGGATCGCGCACGACCTCAGCCAAAGCCGCGTACGTTGCGAGACGCTGCGCCGGTGGTGCCGCGCTCTCCACTGCCGAGCGGATTAGCGGATGTCGAAAGCGCACCTCGGAGCCTTGCGCGTGGGCCAGGCCGCGTGCCGCCGCGCTATCCAGCGCAGAAAGCGCGACCTCACGCCCGCAAGCGAGTGCAGTCGCCGCGAGGAGCTCCTCGATCGAGGCTCTGCCGTCGAGCGCGGCGGCAAGCAGCATCAGGCGCGTGTCCTCCCCGAGCCGGTCGAGGCGTGCGCCGAACGCGCGCTCTAGGCGTGCGGTCAGTGTCGCCGGCGCCGGCGAGACCAGTTCGACGGGGTCGGCGGACCCCGGCATGACCCGGGCAAGCTCCACGAGCCCGAGCGGATTACCGGCAGCTTCCGCCAGCACGCGCCCGCGTGCGTCCGGCGACAGCCCAGGCGCGATGCGGTCGAGCAACTCCTCGGAAGCCGACGCGGACAGGCGGTCCAACTGGAGAATCGCCAGCCCAGCCTCCTCAAGCACGGTCGAGAACCCGCCGCGAACGCCCG
>DASYAP010000165.1:0-5575 GCA_036501265.1 Solirubrobacteraceae bacterium
GCGGGTGCGAGACCCAATTCCGCGCGGCGTTCCTGCTCGGGTGCGTCGGGGCGTGGTCGTTGCACCCGGTCCAGATCGAGATCGCCAAGCGCGTCTTCAGTCCCGACCCAGATGAGGTCGCGTTTGCGAAGAAGGTGCTCGAGGCGATCCCCGATGGCCGCGGCGTGCACGTGATCGACGGCAAGATGCAGGACGACGCGACCTGGAAGCAGTGCAAGGTGATGGTCTCGCTTGCCGAGATGCTGGCCCAAAAAGACCCGGAGCTGGCCGAGGCCTACGGGTTCTCGCCCGCCGCCGTGAGGTAGCGCGTTCGGCTTCCTCGGCGGCCTGGACGTTTCGAAGGCATAGCCTTCGTTTCGTCCAACTCTCAGCGCCGGGGCACTCTTGTACCCTCCGGCGCCCCATGCGCTTCTTCGAGTACGAGTCCCGGGCCATCGTGGACAAGGCGGGCATCCCTGTCACCCGGCACGGCTTCGCGAAGACCGCCGACGAGGCTCGCCGGATCGCCGAGCAGATCGGGGGGCCGGTGGTGGTCAAGTCCCAGGTCCTCTCCGGGGGGCGGATGAAAGCCGGCGGCGTCAAATTCGCCGATACGCCAGAGGAGGCGGCCCAGCACGCCGAGCACATCCTCGACCTCGAGATCGGCGGGCACATGCCCCGCGGCGTGCTCGTCGACGACCGCGCCCCGGTCAAGCGGGAGTACTACGCGGGCGTGGTGTGGGACGGGATCCGCAAGCTGCCCGTGATGCTGTTCTCGGACATGGGCGGGATCGACATCGAGGAGGTCGCCGAACGACACCCCGAGCACCTCGTCCGCGGCCACTTCTCGACGCTGCGGCCGTTGGGCGACTGGCAGGCCAAGCAGCTCATCGCCTCGCTGGGGATAAGCGGCTCGGCTCTGAACCGCCTGACCCCGATCGCCGCAAGGCTGGCACGGCTATTCATCGGCTACGACATGACGCTCGCCGAGATCAACCCACTGGGCGAGCTCCAGGACGGCTCGTTCGTCGCGCTCGACGCCCACATGGAGATGGAGAACGAAGCCCGGCCGCGGCAGAAGCCGATTCTGCACGAGCTCGGCGTGGGAGACGAGGAGACGCGCCTGGCGCGCGAACCAACCGCGTTCGAGCTCGCAGGTGAGCAGGTGGATGCCCAGGATCACCGCGGCGTGGCCGGCAATGTGACCGAGTTCGAGGGCAACCTTGGGCTGGTGATCGGGGCGGGCGGCGGGTCGCTGACGCTCTTCGACGCGGTCCGGGCGCACGGGGGCGAGCCAGCCAACTACTGCGAGATCGGCGGCAACCCCTCGGTGCGCAAAGCGTGCGGACTGGCCAAGCTCGTGCTGGAGAAGCCGGGCGTGGACAAGATCGCGGTGATGATGTCGATCGTCTCCAACACCAGAGTGGACATCGTGGCGCGCGGGGTGGTCAAGGCCTGCCTCGAGCTCGGACACGACCCGGCAGAGAAGATCGCGATCTTCCGCATCCCCGGCGCGTGGGAGGACGAGGGCTTCCAGATCCTGCGTCGCTATGGGGTCGAGTACGCCGACCGCTCGGTCTCGCTGCACGAGGCCGCAAGGCGCGCCGTGGAAAAGATCCAGAGGGCCTAGGTCTGATGTCCATCCTCATCGACGAAGACACCAGCTTCATCGTCCAGGGCATCACGGGCCGCGAGGCCGTCAACCTCACCCGCGAGTGCCTCGAATACGGCAAGGGAGCAAAGATTGTGGGCGGTGTCACGCCCGGTCGCCTCGGCCGCGACGTCCACGGCGTGCCCGTGTTCGACACGGTCGCGCAGGCGGTCGATCACCACGGCGCACAGGTCGACGGCTCGGTGGTCACCGTTCCGCCCGCGTTCACCAAGGACGCGGTGTTCGAGGCGCTTGAGAATGGCGTCAAGCTGGTCGTGATCGTTACCGAGCGGATCCCGCGCGGCGATGTCGCTCAAATGGTCGAGCTGGCGTCAGAGCGCGGCGCGCGGATCATCGGCCCCAACTGCCTGGGCATCATCGTTCCCGGCGTGATCAAGATGGGTGGGATCGGTGGCCCCGCGCGGGACGCCGCGAAGTCCTACACGGCGGGCCCGGTGGGCGTGATCTCGCGCTCCGGGGGCATGACCACCGAGATGTCCTCGACCCTGACCGCGGCTGGGCTTGGCCAGTCCACCGCGGTCTCCATCGGCGGCGACGCGATCATCGGCTCGACCTACGCCGAGCTGATGCCACTGTTCGAGGCCGATCCGGTGACGGACGCGATCGTGATCTACACGGAGCCGGGCGGTCGCATGGAGGCGCAGCTCGCCCGCTACGTGCTCGAGAACGAGTCGCGACTGCCGATCGTCGCGTTCATGGCTGGGCGCTTCATGGACGAGATGCCCGGTATGAGCTTCGGCCACGCGGGCACGATCGTGGAGGGCAAGGAGGACACCGCGGCGGAGAAGATCGCCCGGCTGGCAGAGGCCGGGATCGTCGTCGCGCAGGAAATCGCGGAGATTCCCTCGCTGGTGCAGGAGCGGCTGGCCTCTGGGACCGCAGTATGAGCGCGACGGATGGCCTGTTCATCGCGGTCGAGGTCGACCCAGCGGTTGCGGGCGATCGGGACCTCGCCGCCAAGCTCGCAGACGTGTGCCCTGTCGACATCTACCACGCCGGTGAGCTGGGGGTCGAGGTCGTCCCCGAGCACCTCGACGAGTGCGTCCTCTGCGAGCTGTGCCTGAGGGCGGCGCCGCCGGGTACGGTCCGCGTGATCAAGCGCTACGACGACGACGCGGTGCTGGGAGCCTGAAGGGGCGGAAGGCCTGACGGAGCCGACGATCACCACGCGCGAATTGGAGACGGTCCAGCTCCGAGTGGCCTCGCACGTCGCGACCATCGTTCTCAATCGCCCCGAGGCGCTCAACGCCTGGACGCGCCAGCTCGGGGACGACATGCTCGCGGCGCTCGAGCAGGCCGCGGCTGAGCTCGAGGTCCGAGTGGTCGTTTTCACCGGCGCGGGGCGGGCCTTTTCCTCGGGCGCGGACCTCAAGAACGGCGAGCTGGGACCTGACGGCAGGCTGAATGTGCTGGGGCCGCTGCGGGAGTCCTTCAATCCCCTGATCGCACGCGTGCGCACCGTGCCCAAGCCGGTGATCGCCAAGGTGAACGGCCCCGCGGTCGGTATCGGCTGCTCGCTCGCGCTGGCGGCCGACCTTGTCGTCGCGGCCGAAACCGCCTACTTCCTGCTCGCCTTCGTCAACATCGGCCTCGGCCTCGACGGCGGTGCGTCGCTGACGCTGCCACTGCGCGGCGGCCACGCGCGGGCCTTCGAGATGGCATACCTGGGCGAGCGGATTCCGGCAGCCAGGGCGCTCGAGTGGGGACTCGTCAACCAGGTGGTCGCCGACGACCAGCTCGGCGAGGCGGTCGCGTCGCTCGCGGGTCGGCTGTCGGCAGCCGCACCCGGCGCGCTCGCAACCATCAAGGGCACCATCAACGCGCGGCTGTACGCCGGGCTGGAGGAGGCGCTCGAGCTCGAGGCCGTGCTACAGCAGGAGCGCGTCGAGTCGGCAGATTTCAGCGAGGGCGTTCAGGCCTTCATGGAGCGCCGAGAACCGCGATTCACCGGTGAGTGAGGGGTGTGTCCCGGTAGGCTTGCCCGCGATGAACCTCGCCACGATCCTCACTGAAAGCGCTCAGCGCTATCCCGACAGAGTCGCCGTCAAGCTCGACGACATCGAGCTGACGTACAGGCTGCTTGATGGGGCCAGCACCCACCTCGCGGGCCTGCTGCACGAGAAGGGATTCTCGGCTTCAGACCGTGTAGGGATCATGCTGCCGAACGTCCCCTACTTCCCTGTCTGCTACTTCGGCGTACTGCGCGCCGGCGGCGTAGTGGTCCCGATGAATGTGCTGCTTAAGCGGCGCGAGGTCGCTTTCTACCTACGCGACTCCGGCACGCGGCTGTTTTTTGCCTGGCACGGTTTCGGAGAGGATGCGCAGGCGGGCGCCGATGACGCCGGCGCCGAGTGCGTGCTGGTCGAGCCCGGACGGTTCGAGCGCATCGTGGGCGAGGCCCGGCCTCGGACCGAGGTCGTGGAGAGGGCGGACAACGATACGGCCGTGATCCTCTACACCTCGGGGACGACAGGGACCCCGAAGGGGGCGGAGCTCACGCATGCCAACCTTCTGGGTAACTGCGAGACGGCCCGCTCGCTGTTCGACCTCGAGTCAGAACGCGTGACCTTGGGCGCACTTCCGTTGTTTCACTCCTTCGGCCAGACGTGCGCGATGAACGCCACCGTCAAGGGCGGCGGCACGTTGACCCTGCTTCCGCGCTTTGAGCCGGCCAAGGCGCTCGAGATCATCGAGCGCGACGGCGTCAATGTATTCGAGGGCGTGCCGACGATGTACGGCGCAATGCTGCACGCACCCGAGCGAGATGAGTTTGACGCCTCATCGCTCGAGATGTGCGCGTCGGGTGGCGCCGCCATGCCGGTGGAGCTTTTGAGGGGCTTCGAGGAGGCGTTCGGGTGCAAGATCCTCGAGGGGTACGGTCTGTCGGAGACCTCACCCGTGGCCTCCTTCAACCATCCCGATCGAGAGCGCAAGGCCGGTTCGATCGGGACCCCGATCCGAGACGTCGAGATGAAGGTCGTCGACGAGGACGACAACGAGCTGCCCGCCGGCGAGGTGGGAGAGATCGTCATTCGCGGGCCGAACGTGATGAAGGGCTACTGGAACCGGGAGGACGCCACCGAGGAGGTGTTGCGGGGCGGCTGGCTCCACACCGGCGACATGGCCAAGACCGACGAGGACGGCTACTACTTCATCGTCGACCGCAAAAAGGACATGATCATCCGCGGCGGATACAACGTGTATCCGCGCGAGGTCGAGGAGGTGCTCTACGAGCACCCGGCCGTCCGGGAGGCGGCGGTAGTCGGGGTGCCGCACGACGAGCTCGGCGAGGAGATCGGCGCCGCGGTGGCGCTAAAGGATGGCGCGCAGGCAACTGCGGAAGAGCTGCGCGACCACGTCAAGAGCCAGGTAGCCGCCTATAAGTACCCGCGTGTGATCTGGTTCGTCGACGACCTTCCGAAGGGACCGACCGGCAAGATCCTCAAGCGGGAGATCGAGGCGCCAGAGCGCGAGCCGGCGCGTCCGGTCAGCTAGGGACCCGGAGGCGCTCCGCGCTCACTCTCATCCTGGTCCTGGCGCCCGAAGGCTCGCCGAGCTAACGACGCCTGGTGGCCGGCTGCGCGTCGTCGCCCGTGCGGACTGAATAGGAAAGCCCCCGCCTGGGCGGAGGCTTTCCCTTAGCAGGCCTGTAAGCCGGATTCTGTCCGGGGCCCGGCGGCTTGCGCGTGGGCCCGTGAGCAACCATCCATCTCAGCGGCCTACCCGGACCTTGGCGGGTCACCTACAAACGGTCCTGCTTGGCCTAGCACCGGGTGGGGTTTACCCAGCCGCCGCGTCACCGCGACGCTGGTGCGCTCTTACCGCACCATTTCACCCTTACCGGCCTGAAGCTCTGCAGCGGCTCCAGGCTTAGGCGGTGTCGTTTCTGTGGCACTTTCCCGCGGGTTTCCCCGGGTCAGCGTT
>DASYAP010000166.1:0-12605 GCA_036501265.1 Solirubrobacteraceae bacterium
GTCGGGCAGGAGGGCTGCAGACACCCATCTAGTATGCCCGCTCATGACTCAGGGCTTGGACAAACGCCACGTGCTTAAGCTGGCCCTCACGAAGACGACCGCGGAGGCATCTAGCGGTCCGCCCGGGCGGCGAACCGCTCCGACCAGGGCGGCGAACCGCTCCCACCAGGGCCGCAGCGCCACGCGCCGCGCCGTGAGCAGCTCCGACGCGATCCTGCTCCTACACGGGCAGCCGGGAAGCGGACGGGACTGGGCGCGAGTGATCGCTCTACTTGATCCCGATACGCCGGCACTCGCACCCGACCGCCCAGGGTGGGCCGAGCACGGTGCCGCCACCGGCATTGAGGCCAACGGCCGGACGGCGCTCGACGCCCGGCGGATCAGACGTGCGACGGTCGTAGGCCACGCTTATGGTGCCGGCGTCGCGGCATGGCTCGCGATCCATCACCCCAACCGCCTCGGCAGGCTCGTGCTTGTCGCACCGGCCGTCAACGCCTCTTCGCTGTACGAGGCCGATCGTCTCCTGGCTCTCCCCCTCGTTGGGGCGCTCGCCAGCACCGCGATACTCGGCGCCACGGGCCTCGCTCTGCGCATTGCGCCCCTGCGCCTGCAGCTGGCCGATCGATTTACCGTCGACGCCTCGTACCTGGGCTCGCTTGCGCGGATATTGCTGTCGCCATCGTCCTGGCGAGCCTTCGTCGAGCAGCGGGCGATGGTTTCAGATCTCCCGGCCTTAGAGCACGAGCTTCACAGGATCACGGCGGAGACGGTCATCGTCGCGGGGAGCGCGGATCGCACCATTCCTCCCCATGCGGTGCGCATGCTCCGTGACCAGATTCCCGGAGCAGGTTCGTGTTGATCTCGGGCGCGGGGCATCTAGTGCCGCAACTTCACCCCAAGCGGTTGGCTGAGGTCATCGGTGGGCGGGAGCGTGTACCGGTGGCTTGACCACACCGCAGAGCTCGAGCTGGAGCTCGAGGCGGCCACCGAGCGAGCGGTCCTGTCGGACGCGCTCGACGCGCTCAGGGAGCTGCTCGAGGGCGACGAGACGGCCGTTTTGGCGGAGGTCGACGACTATCGGCTTGAACGTCGGGCGGTCCGTGCGACCGCCGGCGACCGGCCGGCGCTGCTCGCCGCCTGGCTGGAGGAGCTCCTCTTTCTGTCCGAGTCGCAAGCGTTTATCCCCGTTGCGGTCGAACAGCTCTCACTGGAGGACGGCGCTGTAGTCGCGATCGTGTCGGGGCGTGTCGGGGAGCCACGGCCTCTCGTCAAAGCCGTGACCTATCACCGGCTGCAGTTCGAACCATCCGAGCGCGGGTACCGTGCACGGGTGGTGTTCGATGTGTGAGCCGCGCTCGGCGGCGCTGGAACCGCGGTGAGGGCGGATCAGGGATGGCTGAGCTTCCGCTTGAGCAAATAGACGAGCACATGTGGGAGATACCCGCGGACGCTCGTCCCGGCATGCGCGTCCCGGCGCGCGTCTTCGCCGACGAGGAGTTGCTCAAAACGCTGCGGCATGACCGCTCGCTCGAGCAGCTTGCAAACGTGGCCACGCTCCCCGGCATCACCACCGCCGCGCTTGCGATGCCGGACGTTCACCAGGGCTATGGATTCCCTGTCGGCGGCGTCGCGGCGACAGAGACGCCGGACGGCGCGATCTCGCCCGGCGGCGTTGGCTACGACATCAACTGTGGTGTCCGGCTGCTGGCGCTCCCGCTCTCAGCCAACGAGCTGGGGGCTCGGCGGGAACCACTGCTGCACGAGATCTCCAGGCGCGTCCCGGTCGGCGCCGGCGCAGGCGGGGCCCGCCGGGGACTCGCCGGAATCAACCTGGACCGCGTCCTGAATCTAGGCCCGCGTGCGCTGCTGGAAGACCTAGGGGTCGGAAGCGAGCAGGAGCTTCACCTCACGGAGTCCGAGGGCCGGCTCGAGGCCGCGGATCCCAGGGCGGTCTCCGCACGGGCCCGTGAGCGCGGCTTCGGCCAGCTTGGGACGCTGGGGTCGGGCAACCACTTCTTGGAGCTTCAGCGGGTTGACGCCGTCTTCGACACCGAGGCAGCGTCGGCCTACGGCATCGGGCGCGATCAGGTGACGCTGCTGATTCATTCGGGGTCGAGAGGGTTCGGCCACCAGGTCTGCACCGACTTCGTGAGGCGTATGGACGCGACGCTTCGCAAGTACAAGTTCGAGCTGCCCGATCGCCAGCTCTCCTGCGCGCCCCTGAACTCGCCCGAGGGGAGGGCGTACCTCGGCGCGATGGCCGCCGCCGCGAACTTCGCTTGGGCCAACAGGGCCGCGATCGCACACCGCGCCCGCGAGGCGATCGCAGCGGTCCTTGGGCCGAAGGCGGCCCGCGGCACCCGTCAGGTCTACGACGTCGCACACAACGTCGCCAAGCTGGAGCGCCACCACGGTCAGCTGGTCTGCGTACACCGCAAGGGTGCCACCCGCGCTTTCCCGCCCGGCCATGCGGAGATTCCCTCGGAGTACGGCGATGTGGGCCAGCCTGTGTTCATCCCCGGCAGCATGGGCACGGCCTCCTTTGTTCTCGCCGGCCGTCCCGCCTCGCTCGAGCGCGCCTTTGGCACCACCTGCCACGGCGCGGGGCGGCGCATGTCGCGCACCGCCATTCGCAAGCAGGTCGAGGGCGGCGCCCTGCGCAGGCGGCTCGAACGACAAGGCATCGCGGTGCGCGCTCCGTCGGCGCGTGGACTGGCCGAGGAAGCACCGGAGGCCTACAAGGACGTGGAGCAGGTTGTGGCGATCGTCGAGCGCGCCGGGCTTGCCGCCCGCGTGGCCCGTCTCCGTCCGATCGGAGTGTTGAAGGGCTAGGAGCCTACGTTGGGATATCACCCGGAAATATTCCGAGTGATATCCCAACGAACCGCTATCGCACGGTGATCGGACGCAGCGAGCGACGCGGCGAAGGAATCGAACCTTCCAAGCGGGGGGCTTCCCCGCCCTGCCCGTTTTGAAGACGGGATGGGCCACCAGGCCCCTGCCGCGCCGAGGGGGATGCTATGCGCATGCGGGCCTTCCGTGGTCTCGGCGGCCCCAGCCGTCCGTGGCCTTGGCGGCACCAACCCATCCGTGGCCTCGCTGCCCCCAGCCCTCCCTGACCTTGGCGGTTCCAAGGGCCCATCCTGTACGGTGAGTTGATGCAACCACTGCGCTGGGAATATCGCCCTGACCGCCTGCGGGCGCCCGCGCTGATCTGCGCGTTCAACGGCTGGAATGACGCTGCTGACGCCGCTTCCACCGCCCTGTCTTTCGTCGGCACAGGGCTCGGTGCCAGCCGCTTTGCCACGATCGACGCCGAGGAGTTCTACGACTTTCAGGCCACGCGGCCGCAGGTCAAGCTGGTCGAGGGCGAGGCGCGGGAGATCGTCTGGCCGGAGGTCGAGCTGTTCGAGGCGAGGGTTCCGCGCGCGCCCCGAGACCTCGTACTGCTGTCGGGTGCGGAGCCCTCATTCCACTGGCGCGCCTTCACGGCTGCGATCGTGGAACTTGCCGAGGTGCTCGGCACGCAGATGGTCGTCACGCTGGGTGCGCTGCTGGCGGACGTGCCCCACACGCGTCCCGTCGCCATCACCGGCCTGGCGTCAGACGGAGCGTTGGTCTCGCGTCTGGACCTATCTCGCTCGAGCTACGAGGGGCCCACCGGAATCGTCGGCGTACTGCATGCGGCGTGCACGAAGGCCGGGCTCCCCACGGCCAGCCTATGGGCTGCCGTCCCCCACTACATCGCGGCAACGCCGAACCCAAAGGCTGCGCTCGCTCTCGTCCGCAAGCTCGAGGGCCTCGTGGGCGTGGCCATCGATGCCGCGAGCCTGGAAACCGCAGCCGAGGAGTACGAGCGCCAGATCAATCTCGCGGTGCAGAGCGATCCAGACGTGCAGGCGTTTGTCGAGCGCCTGGAGCAGGCCACGGAGAGCAACGAGGAGGAGGTCCATCCGACCTCGCTTCCCTCGGGCGAGACGATCGCGCGCGACCTCCAACGCTTTCTGCGCCAGCGCGACGGCGAGACGGGCTAGTCAACCGGCTACACCTCGGCCGCCGGGCACAGAAGGCGATAGTCACAGACTGAGCACGCGGACAGGGAGGGAGTGGGCTCAAACTCCTGGGCCAGGATGCCCTCGGCCACTTCTTGCGCCGCCTCCCGGACCCACTCCGCGCGATCCTCGCCTCCGTCGGGGAGGGGGACCTTCTCGTCGTCGAGCAGGTAGTAGTAGGCCTGGCGGGAGGCCTCAAGCTGCCAGGCCTCGCGCGCTCCGAGCGCGTACACGGAGAGCTGCACGTCGTCGGCGAGCTGGCTCGAGCTCTTAGGGCGGCCCGTCTTGTAGTCGATCAGCTCGTAGTGCCCGCCGGGCAGGCGATCGACGCGGTCGACCCGGCCGCGCAGAATGTGAGGCCCGAGCCGAAATGTGAAGGGCCGCTCAAACCACACCGGCTGCGCCTCTTCGGCCTGGAAGCGCGCGTGGTAGCGCATCAGCGCGGAGGTGGCCTTGCCACGTAGCTGGCGCTCCTCTTCGCTGTCCGTAAAGCCGGCCCGGCGCCAGCTCGCGTCAAGTAATCCGAGCAGTTCGGCGAGCGTTCCGGCAGTCCCCGTACGGGCATGGAAGCGCTCGAGCACCTGGTGGACCACGATCCCGAAACGCTGGTGGACCGACGGCTCCTGCGGGATGCGGAAGACGCGCGCGAACTTGTACCGCAGCGGGCATGTCCGGTAGGTGTCGATATCGGAGGCCGAGAGCGCTATCCCTTCGCCGCGCCGGGGCAAGAACGGTTCGAGCGAGGGCTCGTCGCGCGCCGCCAGCATCTGCGCCCGACGGCGCGTGTCCCGCTCCGAGTCGAGCAAATAGTCGTCTAGGGCGGAGGAGGAGAGGATCTCCTTCTGTTCGGCCGTGGCTGCCTGGAGGATGCGGGCGTTCACATCGCGCAGGGCCTCGGCGAGGCTTTGTTCCTCCGGACGCGCCACCAGGGCGGCGACCTTGAGCAGTTCGAGATAGCGGACCACCGCGTGGGAGATGTCGAGGTCGGTGTCCAGGCGCAACTCTCCTAGCCTCCCGCCCACTCGCATGGTTGCGTCGAGCAGGTCGTCGCGTAGCAGCCGGTATGTCGAGTGCAGCGTCTCGGCGGGACCAAAGAGCTCCTCGGGCTTGTCCTGCCACGCCGTTCCCAGCGCACGGCGAAGCTCCTCGATCAATGGGGCAGGCGTGGCCTGCACGGTCGTCTGGCTCTCGGCCGCAGGGCAACACAGCACAACCCGGGTGCGGGCCCGGCTGACCGCTACATATAGCGCCTGGCGCACGGCGACAGTTCCCCGCTGCTCGGAACCTGCCGGGAGCTCTTGCTTGAGCAACGCGTCGGGGACATGCTCGGGAGCCGGGGCGCGCAGGCCGCTGTTGAGCCCCAGCACGTACACGTGCTCGGCCTCGAGGCCGCCCGCCGCGGTAAAGGAGACCACCTGCACCATTCGGGCGCCGGCGATCCGCGGCTCTTCCTGCTCGGGTACGCCGAATTGGGCGACCGCCGCGATGGACCGCGCGAACTCCCGCGGCGTCGACTGCGGTGCGCGGCGGCCGTGGGCGGCCGCCAGTTCGCTGAAACGGGCCAGAGCCTGCAGCCGTTCGACCACGTCGGCCTGGGCGGCGAACAGTTGCTGGCGGCGGAGCCCAAGCCGCTCGATCAGCCTGTGGACGAAAACCTCAGGCCGGGTGTTGTCCAGGGCCGGCATCGCGGCTCGATAGAGCTTGAGAAACGAGCGGATCCGTTCGCGAGCCTCGGGCGGCACCTGGGGGGACTCGGTCGCGGCGGCGAGCGCGGCGACCATGTCCAGCTTGCGCCGGCGAGCGATCTGGGTGCACCTGGCGATGTCGACGGATCGAAGCTCCACGGGAGGCCTGGCGAGTACGCGCACGGCCGCCGGCGCGTCCGTGGGATCCACGAGCAGGCGAAGCCAGGCCAGCAGGTCGCGGATCTCCGCACGCTGAAAGAACGCGGCCTCGCCCACCACCCGGTGCGCGACTGCCCGCTCCTCCAATGCGGCCGCCACGGAGCGCCCGTCGTCGCCCCCGTCCGGCACCAGCACCACGATTTCGTCTTCCGCCACTCCTTCATGTGCGAGCACCCGCTCGATGTCGGCGGCGACCGCTTGAGCCTGCGCGCGGCGATTCTCACACCGCCAGAACGCGACCTCGCCATTCCCGTCCGCGCCGCCCCCGCCCCGACCGATCAGCAGCGACGCGGCTTCCCACACCCTGGGGGTGGAGCGAAATCCCTCCTCGAGCGAGATCACGCGGACGCCATCCAGCGCGGCGAATGCCGCCATGCGGACGTCGCCGGCGACACGCAGACTTCTCAGCCCGGCGGCCGGGTCGCCCGCGAGCGACAGATGACGGCCGAGGACGCGGACCAGGGTCGCCGCCGCGAAGTCCAGCTCCTGCGCGTCGTCAACGAGTACATGCTCGAAGACCTCGCCCTTTGACTCGCACAAGCGCGCCGCATTGCGTACGAGATCGCCGGCATCTTGAGCTGCGGCGTCGGCAAGCAGAGCTTCATGCGCGGCGTAGATGTCGGCAAACTCGCGTTCCAACTGCCCGTCAGGACCATCCAGCGTCGCCGCCCACGCAGCGAACTCCTCCGCGCTGATCAGTTCGGCCTTGAGGCGGTCGACCCGGCGAACGAACTGACCGAGCAGGGCCGCCGGGCTACCGGCGAAGTCGTGGTGGCTCAGCTCCAGCTGATCGAGCCGCTCCATGAGCATCGCCAGCCGGTCGCCCGGCCCGAGCAAAGCCATCAGAGATTCCGAACCGCTTGGGCCCGCGCCAGTTCGATCCATGACGGCCGCGGCCAGGTCGACAGGGGTTCCCAACAGCAGTTCCTCGTAGCCCCGGGTGAGCTCTGACTCGAGCCGCTCGCGCAAGGCCTCCGCGCGGCCCCGAGAAGGCGCGACGACGGCGATCCGCGAGGGTTCGGTCCCCTGCTGCACAAGCCACAGGAACCGATCCCCGATCAGCGTCGTCTTTCCCGTGCCGGCGGCGCCGGTCAGCACCAGCGGCCCATCCTGGTGCCTTACGGCCTCGCTCCGATCAAGTGCGCTCACGCCATCTGACAGCATAGGTTCGAGATGACTTCAACCCGCTCAGCGCTCGACGTGGACTGGCTGGGAATCTGCCGCCGCGCGGTCAAGGGACTCGAGCGCGTGCTCGCGGAGTCGCCGAGCACGGAGGAGCGCGCTCGCGAAACCGGTGCCCGCGGCTCCGGCGGGGACCGCACACTCGAGATCGACAGGTCAGCCGAGAGCGTGGTGGTGGCGGAGCTTGACGCCCTACACGAGCAGGGCTACGGGTTCCTGGCCTGCTCAGAGGAGCGAGGCGCGATCGATTACGGCGACGACAGGGTGCGCGTGATCCTGGACCCGATCGATGGCTCGCTCAACGCCAAACGCGGCATCCCGCACCATGCCCTGTCGATCGCCGTCGCCGAGGGAGAGACGATGGCCGACGTCGAGTTCGCCTTCGTCCATGACTTCGGCACGCGGGAGGAGTGGTGGGCGCGCCGCGGCGACGGCGCTTGGCTTGGAGGCGAACGTTTAGATCCAGCCCTCGCAGAGCGCAGGACGCGCGACGGCAAACTGGAGGTGGTGGGTATCGAATCGGCCGATCCGCGCTGGCTGCAAGGCTCCCTCAACCAGCTCATCGACTGCACCTATCGGCTGCGCGCGTTCGGCTCGATCGCGGTCGCGTTGTGCCATGTCGCGAGCGCCCGTTTCGACGGGATGGTCTCGCTGAGGCGCTCTCGGGGAGTCGATGCGGCGGCGGGACAGCTGATCGTGCGCGAGGCGGGTGGGATCGTCTCCTTCCCCGGATCCGCGGCCCCGCTGGCGGCCCCGCTTGACGCGTCCCCGCATGCGCCCGTGGTCGCGGCCAGGTCGCTGCAGGGACTTCACCAACTCGAGCGGGTGGCGGCGTGATCGACTGGGTTCTCGCAGAGCGCATAGCGCGGTATGTGGCAGGCAGCGGCGACGGTCGTCTCCCGAGCTCGGATCTCGTAGAGCTGGCCGAGGAATCCGAGCGACGGGTGACCGCTTACACGGGCCTAGAGCCCGAGCGTCCGCTACCGACCCCCGAGGGCATCGGGCGTCGTGAGTGGGTCCAGACCAACCTCGGCTCCATGCGTTTGCTGCTGGATCCGGTGCTCAAACGCGCCGACACGCGCCTTGGCCCGCTGCGCCCGGCGGTGCAGATCGGGGTCGGCCTGATGCTCTCAACCGAGATTGGCGTGGTGGTCGGGTACCTCGCGCAGCGAGTGCTCGGCCAGTACGAACTCGTTCTGCTCGACGAGGCGGTGGAAGACCGGCCGCCGAGGCTGCTCTTCGTGCTGCCCAACCTGGGTCAGGCGATGCACGCCTTCGGCGCCGACGAGCGCGAGTTCATGACCTGGGTGGCCCTGCACGAGGTGACGCACGCGGTGCAGTTTGCCGGCGTGCCGTGGCTTCACGGCCACCTGGCGTCGCTGGTGCGCGAGTTGCTGAGAACCGCTGAGCTGCGGCTGGAGAATCAGCGACGGCTACGAGTTCCAAGTGGCGACGAGGTGAAGCGGGTGGTCTCGGCGCTTCGCCACGGTGACCTTGTATCGGTCGTCGCGAGTCCGTCCGAGCGTGAGACGCTCGAACGTGTGCAGGCGGCGATGGCCGTCATCGAGGGACATGCCGAGCACGTGATGGACGCGGTCGCACCGGATTTGCTGCCCTCGTTGCCCAAGCTGCGCGAGGCCCTTGACCGCCGGCGACGCTCGCAGTCAGTGCTTTCGCGGCTGGTCGGGCGCCTACTGGGTCTTGAGCTAAAGCTGCGCCAGTACGAGCAGGGCAAGCGCTTCTGCGACGCGATCGTCCGGGACGCGGGGACCGAGGCCCTACGGGTGGTATTTACGAGCCCCGAGACGTTGCCCACGATCAAGGAACTCGACGATCCCTCGGCCTGGATCGCACGCACCATGTAACTGAGCTTCAGTCCGGGGGTACAAACACACGTTCGGTGGTTATGCCGCCGCCGCAGTACTTGTCTGGAGATTGCAACCCCGAAAGGGAGAACTTTTCACCATGGCTACTACGTCCGAAAGCGGCGCGAGAAAGCGCGCCACCACCAGAAAGACGACCAGTACCAGCCGTGCGCGCACCTCGCGCCCGCGGACCCGGACCAGCACCCAGACGCAGCCCAAGACCCGCGTCGAACACGCGCAGGTTTTGGCCGAGCGCGCTGTGCTTGTCCCGGTCGGCGCAAGCCTCCTCGCGCGGGACAATCTCGTCGCCGGCGTGCGCGACTTCACATCGCGCTACGGCACGCGCACCTCACTCGAGCGCGAGCTCAAGCGCTATGAGCGCCGTGGCGTCACCGCGCGCAACCGGTTCGACCGCCGGGTGCGCAAGACCCGCACGCTGGTCGAGCGCGAGCTGCGCCAGCGCCGCCGCGGAGTAGAGCGAAGCTTCCGGCAGAGCCGCCGCCGCGTCGAGCGTGAGGTACGCTTGGTACGCAGGGACTTGGAGAAGCAGTCCGACAGCCTGAGCAATCGCGTCGAGAAGATCCTCGGCGAGGCGCAGGGTCGGCTGGGCTCGGTCGCCTGAGACAGCCTTCCCCCGCCGGGCGCCCGAGGAGAGCGCAATCGGCGGGAGAGGTTCGCCGGCCACATATTTTCGCCGGCGGATGAAGTACCCTCTCCTCCCTCAACCGCCGGGGTCTCACTTAGAGTGAGGCCCCGGTTGGTCGTTAAAGGGGTCGCGACGCCCAGGCTCCCCTGCGGCGTCGCCGCGAGTGAGCCTGCTCGTCACGTCCCCCTCAACGACCGGCCACGCTCCTAGGTTTGTTAAGAGCCATTTGTCACGTGTGGCTTTTGCCAGAATGGGTGTATGCCGACGCGTGAGCAAGTTCTGAACGCCCTGCGGTCTGTCATCGACCCGGAGTTGCGGCGGGACATTGTCGAACTCGAGATGGTCCGCTCGCTCGAACTTCACGACAGCGGCGTCGTGGACGTCATGGTCTCGCTCACCACGCCGGGCTGCCCTATCCGCAGCCATTTCCAGACTGGCGTGGACCAAGCCGTCCGCCAGCTCGACGGCGTCACCGGTGTCAATGTTTCGTTCGATGTCCTCTCAGACCAGGAGCGGTCGGCGCTAGGGCGCAAGCTTGGGCGCGGCGGGCTCCCCGAGGGCTCGCTCGCGCAGGTGGCCAACGTGGTCTGCATCGGCTCGGGTAAGGGTGGCGTTGGCAAGTCCAGCGTGACCGCCAACCTCGCCGCCGCCCTCGCCTCCGAGGGCAAACAGGTCGGCGTCCTCGACGCGGATGTCTGGGGCTACTCGCAGCCGCGCATGCTTGGGATGGGCGCGGAGCGCCCCCGCGTCAACGAGGCGCGCAAGCTGGTTCCGCTGCGCGCGTTCGCCGGGATCTCGGTCATGTCGATCGGGTTTTTCGTCGAGCAGGACGCGGCCGTGGTGTGGCGCGGTCCGATGCTGCATAAGGCGCTCCAGCAGTTCCTCGAGGATGTCGAGTGGGGCGAGCTCGACTATCTGCTGATCGACCTACCGCCTGGAACCGGCGACGTCTCGATGACGCTCGCGCAGTTGCTGCCGCAATCGAAATTCGTGATCGTCACCACGCCGCAGCCGGTGGCACAGAAGGTCGCACGTCGCTCGGCACAGATGGCCGAGAAGCTCAAGCTCGAGATCGCGGGCGTGATCGAGAACATGTCCGCTTTCGTGACCCCGGTCGGAGAGCGGTATGCGATCTTCGGCGAGGGTGGCGGTCAGGCGCTGGCCGAGGAGCTAGAGGTGCCGCTGCTGGCCCAGGTTCCGCTCACCCTGCCGCTGCGCGAGCAGTCGGACAGCGGCGTCCCGATCGTTTTCTCCAATCCCGACGACCCTGCTGCCCAGGCCGTGCGCTACGCGGCACAGGGCTTGATCGCGCTCTCGCCGGTGGAGCTGCCTGTGATGCAGGAGCCGGCCCCGGCCGCAGCGCCGAAGCCGGTCGGGATGTCCCTGCCAATGGCGTGAACATATGTTTTGACCGGCGCGCATGCGCGCCGGTCAAAGTAATCAGTCAACGCCGGGCGTAGTAGTCCGCGTTTGTCTGGATGTATTGCTGCCATTCCTCCGGCAGCTGGTCCTCGGCAAAGCAAGCGTCGACGGGACAGGCCTCCACGCACGCGTCGCAGTCGATGCACTCCTCCGGATCGATGTAGAGCATCTCGACGTTGTCGTAGTCCGGTTCGTCTGGAGTGGGGTGGATGCAGTCGACCGGGCACACCTCAACGCACGAATTGTCCTTCGTGCCGATGCAGGGCTCGGCGATCACGTAGCCCATATCTCTTCAGATTCCTCTTTATTCGGGTGTCCTAATAGCGGGAGGGCTCGATTGTAAGGCGAGGTCTGAACCCTGTCAGTAGCCTGGACAATCGATGTTGCTGCTCACGGGCGCCACTGGGACGATCGGCCGACCGTTGCTGCGCCGGCTTGTGGCGGCAGGGGTACCGGTCCGATGCATGGTGAGGGATCCGCGGCGCCTCGGCGCCGAGCGCGTGCGAGTCCAGATAGCTCTCGGCGACCTGGCCGACCCATTCTCGTTTAGGTACGCGCTGCGCGGCGTGGACACGGTCGTACATCTCGCGGCGGCGATCAGGGATCAGCCGGGCGGCTCGATCGAAGAGCTCGCGGGTATTGCCACCTGGCGGCTGGTGCGTGCTTCCGAGCGGACCGGGGTGCAGCGCTTCATCTTTTTCTCCGCCCTGGGCGCTTCGACCCGCAATCCCACGCGACTCCTGCGGGCGAAGGCGATCGCAGAACGCGCGGTCGTATCCTCATCGCTCACTCACACGATCTTCGCGCCCTCGATCGTCTACTCACCAGGGGATCCGTTCCTGTGCTTGCTTCACCGCCTCTCCCTGCTGCCTGTCATGCCGCTGTCGGGGCCGGGCCAGGCTGCCTTTCAGCCCATCTGGGCAGAGGACGTGGCCGACTGCGTAATGGCGGCGCTTCCCTTCGCTTCACACGGCGCACAAGCCGAGGGCGCGCGGTTCGAGCTGGCCGACCCGGAAACGCTCACCTACCGGGGCCTCGTCGAGACGGTGCTGCGATCGCTCGGTCGCCGCCGACTCCTAATGGGCGTCCCCACGGTGCTGATGCGCCGCACGCTCGCGGTGGTGGAGCTGTTGATGGGCCCGGCGGCCTTTGCAACCTGGGACGAGGCGGAGCTGCTCGAGGTCTCCATGACGTCCACGCGCGGATCGGCAGACGTGGAGCGTCTCGGGGTGGCCCCGAGGTCAATGCGCGCGGTGCTTGGAGCGCCCTAGGTGTAGTTCCTAGCTAGAGCGGACGCCTTTCGGCCCACGGATTTGCCTCTTCCAGCTGGGTCGCCAGCGCCAACACGACCTCCTCCCGCGCGGGAGGACCGACCAGCTGCACCGCCAGGGGTAGCCCGTCGTCGCCGTGATAGAGAGGCACCGCGATCGCAGGGAGCCCTGTGACGTTGATGATCGCGGTGTAGGGAGTGAACGGTCCCGAGCGGTGGTACTCGTCCCACGGATGGGGCCCGAGGCCGTGGATGTCTCCGATC
>DASYAP010000167.1:0-7361 GCA_036501265.1 Solirubrobacteraceae bacterium
CCCAGCATCATCCCCATCCCGGCGCCGGCGAGGATGATGTACCACTGCTGGGTGTTGAAATTCAGGCCTGTGACCTTGTCGGCCCACAGCCAGAAGCCGACTGCGCTGAGTGCGCAACCGAGCACGACGGGCCGCTTGGCCCCGATGCGGTCGAGCATCCGACCCCCGATCTGTGCCGCGATGACGAAGCCGATGAAGAAATAAAGGATGTACAGACCGGCCTCCGACGGCGTCTTGCCGAGCGCGACCTGGGCGTACTCGCTGGCGAAGAAGAACACGGGGATGAACACCAGCATCGCGATGCCGAGCACCAGGTTCTCGACGAGGAACGGGCGGATACGAAAAATGCTCACTTCGATCAGCGGCGACTCGGTGCGCAACTGCACGAGATAGAACGCGATCAATATGGCGGCGCCGACCACGATGCAGGCCCACGTGCCCGGGTTGCTCCATCCCCAGATCGAGGATTGCTGAAAGCCGAACACGCTCAATGCCACGCCGGAGGCGATCAGCGCCAAGCCCCTGTAGTCCATGCGCGCCGGCCGATGCAGCGTGGCCGGCTTGGAGAGGACAATCAGCGCCAAGGCGATTACTGCGACAGGAATGTTCACCCAGAAGATCGCTCGCCAGGTCCATTGCGTGAGATAGCCGCCGAGGATCGGGCCGACCGCGGTGAGGCCGCCGGCGATGCCGAAGAAGATCGCGAGCGCCCGGCCCCGTTCGCGCAACTCGAACGTCTGCACCACGATCGCCAGTGCGGCGGGGAACATGATCGCTCCGCCCGCCCCTTGGATGGCCCGGAACGTAACGATCCAAGCCTCGGCAAGGCCGCCTTTCGGGGTGAGCCCGCACATCGCCGAGGAGCCGGCGAACACGATCACGCCGAGCGTCACCATCTTGCGATGCCCGATCGTGTCCGCGAGCCTGCCGCCAAACGCGAACAGAGCAGCGAGCGACAGCAGATAGGCGTTGATGGCCCACTGCACTCCGGTGTTGGTGAGGTCGAGCTCCTTCTGAATTTCAGGCGCCGCGATCGAGACGATCGTCTGGTCGATGAACGTCATAGCGACGGCGAAGATCATCGCCGCGAGGATCAGGTTCCGCGGGCGCCCGTTGCCGATGGTCGCGACGCTCAAGAGCCTGTTGCCTCGGTCGCCAGCTCGTCGAGCAGTGTCGCCATCTGCTCCAGGGTAGGGATATGCGCGGCGACGTCATATGTGCTGCTCAGCCCGCGCGGATCGCCGTGACCGATCAGTACGTCATCTCCTTCTCGCCACACGAGCATCCGCATCGGCAGCTCGATCCCGATGCGCCGATCGCTTTGCATCAGGGGTGTGCCGGCGCGGGGGTTGCCAAACAGCACGACCTGCTCGTCCGCGAGCTCCAGATCGACCGCGCGAGCCGCGGCGGCGTGATCGATCCGTGCAAACACCGTCAGCCCGCGTCGCTCGATCGTCGAGACGAGCGCCTCGACCGTCTCGACGTAGCCCTTCCTGCTTCGCTTGACGATCACGAGTCGCATTCTCTCCTAATGAGGCTCACCATGAGAGGCGATCGTCGATTGCGATTGCCGACGATACGGAGACGTCATCGTCGGATACCAGGCGACTGGGACCGGCGACGCGTAGCCTCGCGACGGACGTCTGGCAAAAAAATCCGGGAGGGTGTCGATTTCGGTCGATCTCGTTCGACGTGCGGGTAGTAACCACCTATCAACAACAAGGAGACACCAATGCGTTTTATGGTTCTGGTCCCCGGGAGCCCCGAGTCCGAGGCGGGCGAGATGCCCAGCACGGAGATCCTGGGGGAGATGACGAAGTACAACGAAGAGCTCGTCAAGTCGGGCGTGATGCTGGCCGGCGAGGGCCTGCACCCAACCTCCAGGGGCGCGAAGATCCGCTTCAACGGCAGTGAACGGATCGTCATCGACGGTCCGTTCACTGAGGCCAAGGAGATCGTCGCGGGCTACTGGATCTGGGAGTGCGCGTCGCGCGATGAGGCGATCGAGTGGCTCAAGCGAGCACCGTTCGGCGGCGGTGTCGAGATCGAGCTGCGCCCGATCTTCGAGGCTGACGACTTCGGCGAGCAGTTGACGCCAGAGCTGCGCGAGGCCAACGAGCGGCTGCGCGAGCAGGCCACCCAGAATTAGGCTTGTGAGCCCGTCGGCCACCCATCGTGCGATCGACGCCGTGTGGCGGATCGAGTCGGCCCGGTTGATAGCCGGGCTGACTCGCATCGTGCGCGACGTGGCGGTGGCCGAGGATCTGGCCCAGGATGCGCTCGTCGCCGCGCTCGAGCAATGGCCTGAGTCGGGAATCCCGGACAAGCCGGGTGCATGGCTGATGGCCACCGCCAAGCGCCGCGGCATCGACGCATTGCGCCGTCGCGTCGTGTTCGAGCGCAAGCGAGAGCAGATCGGGCACGAGCTGGAGATCCTCCAACAGCTCGATCGGCCCGACCTCGCCGCGCAGGTCGACGACGTACAGGACGATGTGCTGCGCCTGATCTTCATGACGTGCCATCCGGTCTTGTCTCGGGATGCGCGGGTCGCGCTTACGTTGCGTCTGCTGGGTGGCCTGTCGACGCCAGAGATCGCGCGGGCGTTGCTCGTCTCCGAAGGGACGGTCGCGCAGCGCATCGTCCGCGCCAAGCGCACGCTCGCCGAGGCACGCGTGCCGTTCGAGGTTCCCAGTCGCGAGGAGCTGGCCGAGCGTCTGGCTGCCGTGCTCGAGGTGATCTACCTGGTGTTCAACGAGGGCTACGCGGCGACCGCCGGCGAGCACTGGATCCGCCCGGCGCTGTGCGCGGATGCCCTACGACTGGGAAGGATCCTGGCCGCGTTGATGCCTCGCGAGGCCGAGATAAACGGCCTACTCGCCCTGATGGAGCTACAGGCGTCGCGGTTGCGCGCGCGTGTGGGGCCGCACGGCGAGCCGGTGCTGCTCGCCGATCAGGACCGAGCGCGCTGGGACCACCTGCTCGTGGAGCGCGGCCTCGCCGGGCTGCGGCGAGCCGAGGAGCTCAGCGGCGCGCTGGGACCGTACACGCTGCAAGCCGCGATTGCCGCCTGCCACGCGCGGGCCCGGAGCGTGGAGGCCACCGACTGGTCGCGGATCGTCGCGCTGTATGACGGCCTGGCGGCCCTCACCGGCTCGCCGGTCGTGGAGCTCAACCGTGCCGTCGCCGTGACGAGGGCTTTTGGCCCCGAGGCCGGGCTGGAGCTCGTCGATTTGCTCGTCGATGAGCCCGCGTTGCGTGGCTACCATCTGCTGCCCGCCGTACGCGGCGACGTACTCGTGCGCTTGGGAAGATCGGCGGAGGCGCGCGAGGAGTTCGAGCGCGCAGCCGACTTGTGCGGCAACGACCGCGAGCGCGAGCTGCTGCTTTCCCGCGCAATCGCTTGTAGCGCATCGTGAATGCACATGGGTCGGCATCGACTAACCACCGCTGCACGAGCTCGAGCGCGACACAGCCGTTCAGCCATTCATTTTGTTTACTTTACATAACATATATTATCGAGCGTCGTAAGGTAGTGCATCACTTTGGGGTCGGGGTGCGACGTCTCATCCATGTGAGACGGGAATCTCGTCCAACCGAGACTGTGCGATCTCGCCGATCTGAGACAGCCGGACGCGCGCGTGTCTTACGCTGAAGTGCGGACCAGTGGTTGAGTTCGGGGCCGCAGTTGGCGGCGGTATTCGGCGAGTCGGTGCGGTTGAACTCGCAGTTGTTCGCAGAGCTCGCGTTCCTCGCGGCCGGATGCGCACGATCTATGCCCGGGTGCAGCAGCTCGTAGCGAGCTTGCTCGAGCTCCCGTGCCGCTCGTCCCACCGCCTGACCTCACCCTCGGGTATCGAGCCAAGCACGGTAGCGGCCGAGCGCGCGTCGTTGCGCACGCTGGTCGCACACGAGCGCGTAGACCGGATGCGTCTTGCTCGTGGGGTGCCGACCGCGCGTGACGCGACGCATCTGGTGGCGCGCGAGCGCCATGCCGGCGGCAGAGGCGAGCGTCTTGTCAGACCATGTGACGGACGCAAGCTGCTGGGTAGCCTCACGGCCTTCCTGCCAGCGGTTGCAAAGATCCGGGGTGATCGACATCGCGCTCGCCATACCGACCAACGCAACGCCGCTTGCGAGAACCTGCTCGGCCGTCTCGCGACGGGCGATACCGCCGGTCAGCATCAGCGGCAGCTGGCTTGTCTTAGCGAGCTGGGCGGCAAGCTCAAGGAAGTACGCCTCGCGCGCCGCAGTCCGGCCGTCAGCCGGACGCCCGGACATCGCAGGGCTCTCATAGCTGCCGCCTGAAAGCTCGACCAAATCGACCCCAAGAGGCTCAAGCATCGCGATCACCCGCGCCGCGTCTTCAGCATCGAACCCACCGCGTTGGAAGTCCGCGGAGTTCAGCTTCACCGCAACCGTGAACGACGGGGACACGACCTCCCGAATTGCGCGCACTACGTGAAGCAGCAGCCGTGAGCGGTGCTCCAAACTCCCGCCCCACTCATCGGTGCGCTGGTTCACCAACGGCGAGAGAAACTGCGAGATCAGGTAGCCGTGGGCTGCATGGACCTCCACACCATCGAACCCAGCGCGCTCGGCAAGGCTCGCGGTCGTCGCGAAGCGCTCAACGGTCGCGCCGATCTGCTCCTTGGTCATCGCCACCGGCTGACCGAAGCGCTTGCTGTGCTTTCCAAGCTCGATCGTGACCGGTGAAGGCGCCCACACGACTCCCGGCATCTTCGCCTGCACCTGCCGTCCGGGATGACTGATCTGCATCCACATCGCCGCGCCGCCGGCCTTCCCGGCCTGCGCCCAGAGGCGGAACGGGTCAAGCGGCGCGCGCTCATCGAGCACGATCCCGCCCGGCCCGGTCAACGCCTCAGCGTGAACCATCACGTTCCCGGTGATCAGCAGCCCCGCTCCCCCGGCCCCCCACCGGCGATACAGCGACACCAGGCGCTCGTCAGGGAGCTGCGAGCTGCCTGCCATCCCCTCCTCCATGGCCGCCTTCGCGACCCGATTGCGCAGCCTTCCGCCCGATCGCAAGACCAGCGGAGAGAACAGCTCGCCAGACATCACATGCACCGCCTCAAACTCGAGTAGAATGTTTACGGTGCTCACATTAGCCGAGTAGAGTAAGCGCTGTCAACATCGATGTCATCCAAGACCGCGTATCACCACGGAGACCTGCGCTCGGCGCTTGTACGCGCCGCCCTTGAACTGCTCGAAGAGAGCGGCGCGAGCGCACTGTCGCTGCGCGCGGTCGCCCGCCGCGCCGGCGTCTCCGCCGCAGCTCCCTACCGGCATTACGCCGACCGCGAGGCGCTCGTCTCAGCCGTCGCGGCGGTCGGCTACCGCGAGCTTGCCGAGCGGCTGGCCACGGCACACCCCTCGCCATCGACCCCGGAGCAGCTTGCTGGCGTGGCGATCGCGTACGTGCAGTTCGCCCTCGAGAGGCCGGCCTTGTTTCGAATCATGTTCGGAGAGCCATGCGACCGGGAGAATGACGAGCGCGTTGCCGCAACCGCCGCGGTATCGCTGTACGTCCGCGGAATCGTCGAGCGCAGCTTCCCCCAGGCAAACACCGAGGCATTGGCGACGGCGATCTGGTCGCTCGTCCACGGGCTCGCATTCCTGCACCTGGACGGCAAGCTCGACGCTGCCAACCCAACGGTGGTAGCCGAACGTGTCACGGCGGCAATCCAGGCGCTGCTGACGGCATCCAGCATGGGCGAGCGCACGGCGGACGTGGAATAGGTCGCGGCGCAGATCAGCAAGCTCGCGAGGTCTCTCACATGATGTGCGAAACCTTCCCACCCGTCGGACGGCTCGCGGCTACACCGCCTCCAGCCTCACATGGATGAGACGGTCACGGTCTCAGATGCATGAGACTGGGATGTCTCAATCGGTGAAACGCCGCGCATCACGCGCGAGAGTTGGCGCACGATACGCAGAGACCCACTAGAACGCGAGAACACTCAGCGCGCTCTTCAGCGTGAAGAGCGGCCAGTGTCCCGGCACGCCTTTGAGCTCGTGAAAGCCGCGTTCCTCGAACGCGAACGGGCCGCCCACGACCGTTCCGAACACGGTGCCCGAGACGAGCACCTCGCCGGGTCCGGCGAGTGCGTTGACGCGCGATGCGATGTGGACGGCCATGCCGCCCACATCGTCACCGATCAGCTCACACTCCCCTGTGTGCACACCAACGCGAACCTCGACCCCGAGCTCGCGTGCAGCGCCGGTGATCGCCAGGGCGCAGCGCAATGCCCGCGACGGTGGCCCCTCGAAGGTCGCCAGAAAGCCATCGCCCACGGTCTTTACCTCACGACCGCCGAAGCGGGCGAGCTGCTCGCGCACCTGCGCATCGTGGTTCGCGAGCAGATCGCGCCAGCGGCCATCGCCGAGCACCGCGGCGCGGGCTGTCGCATCCACGATGTCGGTGAACATCACCGTAAGCAAGGCTCGCGCGAGCTCCCCGCCACTGCGCCCGCCAGTGAGAAACTCCTCGATCTCTTCGACGATCGCGTCGCTGTCGCCCACGAACGGGAACGAGTCGACACCTTCCAGCTCGATATAGCGCGCGCCGGCTATGTGCTCGGCCAGGTAACGCGAGTGGCGTGGATCCCAGGCATTGTCGCGGGATCGGTGCATGACCAGCGTTGGGACGCGGATGCGGGGCAGTGCGTCGCGCGCGTCGAGGTAGGCTGCGGCGCTCAGGAGGATACGGGCCTGGCTCGGGCTCGCCGCCAGGCGCTGGAGGCGCGCGAACCATGCTGCGAACGCAGGGTCATCGGCCATCGAGGGCGCCAGCACCGGAAGCCCAGGGCCGTCGGGCTCGCCCCAGGCAGCGACGGTCCGCTCCGTCCACTGGCCACGATCCTCGACGGTCATCGCCCAGTCGTAGTCCGGAGCCCATGAGGTGCGCGCGATACACGCATACATGATCAGCGCGCCGACGCGCTCCGGGTGATCGGCGGCGAGCAGGGCACCGACAGGTCCGCCCAAGCCGTAAGTGAATAGCGCTGCCCGCTCGCTGTTCGCCGCATCGAGCACCGCGAGCGCGTCGCGCGCCTCCTGCTCGAGGGTGTACGGCTCACCGACACTGCCGGACAGTCCGCTGCCGCGGCGGTCGAACAAGATCAGGCGGCTGAACACGGCCAGGCGCTCGAGGAAACGACGCACGGCGGAGGAATCCCACAACTGCTCGATCTGGGAGATCCACCCCGGCAGGAACAACAGGTCCAACTTGCCCTCGCCCGCGAGCTGATAGGCGATCGTTGCATCGCCGCTGCGGACGTAGCGTGTAGTAGGCACCATCAGACGTCTTCAATCAGTGTCCGAAACGGCCCGGATGACTCGAC
>DASYAP010000168.1:0-12486 GCA_036501265.1 Solirubrobacteraceae bacterium
GCGGAGGAGAGGTTTCGCGGCGCGTTTGAGAACGCGGCGATCGGGATGGCGCTGGTTGCTCCGGACGGCCGCTGGCTGAGGGTCAACCCGGCGGTATGCGAGATCGTCGGCTACAGCGAGGAGGAGATGCTCGCGCGCTCCTTTCAGGACATCACGCATCCAGACGATCTGGACGCCGACCTCGAGGGCCTACGTCGCATGCTCTCGGGAGATATCCGAAGCTACCGGTTGGACAAGCGCTACATCCATCGCGATGGCCACGTCGTCTGGATCACCCTGTCGGTCTCGCTCGTTCACGATCCGGCCGGTAAGCCACTGTATTTCGTGACTCAGGTCGAAGACATCACCGAGCGCAAGCGCTCACATATGGCGCTCGAGGCGAATGTGGAAATCGCGCGCGCGGTCGCCGGGGAGACCGAGCTTGTCCGCGTGCTGGAGCTGATAGCGGAGCAGTCGAGGGCGCTCGTCGACGCCTCGGGCCTTGCGATCATGCTTGCGGACGGTGACCAGTTCGTGATTGCGGCGACGGCGGGGACGCTCGCGAAAACGCTGGTGGGGCGGCGTGTAGAGGCTCGCGGGTCGATCACGGAACGCGTGTGTTCGACAGGACAAGCACAGCGGGTCGGGCTGCTGGACGGTTCGAGCGGCTTCGGGCTGGCCCCGCTCGGAGTGAACGCGACATCGGTGCTCGCAGTGCCGCTCGGCTTCCGCCGCACCACGCTAGGCGTGATCGAAGCCGTCGACCGCGCCGCCGGCCCGCAGTTCGGCGATGAAGACGAGCGGCTACTGCTCGGGGCTGCGGCGAGCGCCGGGACCGCCATCGCTACGGCACAGTCCGTCGGGCAAGACAGAGTCCGCCGCACCATGCAAGCGGCTGAAAACGAACGCCGTCGCTGGGCACGCGAACTCCACGACGACACGCTCCAGGCGCTTGCGGGGCTGCGGGTCCTGCTGTCAACTGCCCAGCGGAGCGACGACGATCACCTGTTCCGTCGAGCTACAGGCGACGCGCTGGATCAGCTGGACACCGAAATCGAGAGCTTGCGCGTACTGATTTCGGAGTTGCGCCCAGCCGCCTTGGACGAGCTGGGCCTGCGAGCCGCGCTGGTGGCGCTGGCGGAACGAACAAGCGTCCGGCACGGCATCGACGTGACGACCGCGATCGACCCGCCTCGTGATTCAGGCCGGACAAGCGGCCTCGATTCCGAGCGCGAGACGGTCGTCTACAGAGTGGTCCAGGAAGCATTGACCAATGCTGCGCGCCACGCGCGCTCCGAATCGGTCGCCGTGCGGCTCGGTCAAAGGAACGGAGAAGTCCACGTGTCGATCATCGACGACGGCGAGGGTTTCGACCCGACTGCGCCCACTGGAGGGTTCGGTCTCGTGGGAATGCGCGAGCGAGTCTCACTCGTGGGCGGTCGCTTCGAACTGACCAGTTCGTCTGGGGGAACGACGGTCGCCATTTCTCTACCCGCCCGAAGCAACGTTCCTGCACAGCCCGGCCGTAATCAGCTGGGCCCACAATGACTGAGAGCCCCGCCACAGGCGAGGCTCTCACGTGACTGCAGGCCCCGTGGGCGCAAAACGCCCCTGCAACCAGATATCCACCGGCCCCCGATTCCGCGGTGGCAACCTGGTTACAGTTTCCTGGAGTATTGGGGCGCTGCCAAGTCGCGGCGACTACGGATTTCTATCCGTACTTTCCCGCAGCGACCGGGTCGAGGCGCCAGCGAAAGTCACCGAGTCACACCGAGTTCACGAGCCAGCGCGACGAGCTCGGCGCGCGTCGTACGCCCAGTCTTGCGATAAATGTGCGCGCGATGGGATTCGACCGTACGCACGCTGAGGGACAGGCGGTTCGCGATCTCGGTGTTCGTGTGACCATCGGCGATCATGCTGAGCACTTCGGTCTCGCGGACCGAGAGTGCGGTCGGCTGCTCGATCGGCCTGCCTCCCTCGGTGGCGAGCCGCACCCCTAGGCCGGGGTTGACGTACATCTGGTCTGCGGCGGCGCTCCTCACCGCGGCCACCAGCTCCGTGTCAGCCGCCTCCTTGAGCACATACCCGAGCGCTCCGGAACTCAACGCCTCCCGCGCGAACACGGGGTCGTTCTGCATCGTGAGCACGACAATTCGAGTCTCGGGTGAGGCTTCCAGGATGCGCGGAATTGCCGACAGTCCCGAAGCCCCTGGCAGATTCAGGTCGAGGATCAACACCCTCGGGCGGTGCCCGCGGACTTTTCGCATCGCGGTCGGGACATCGCCTGCCTCGGCGACCACGCTTAATCCCTCCTCGGCCTCGAGCAGCAACCGCAAGCCGCTTCGCAGGATTGCGTGATCGTCTGCCAGCAGCACGGTGATGACGTCGTCCGCTACCTCGGAGCCCAAGCCCTTCTCCTCTGTTTGCCCACTTATCTCCACCCCAAGCACCGGAGGACGATAACCGCTCAAAGCTCAGCGGTGCACCGTGGCGGCTACCGACCCCCTACGTAGTTTTCCCGTATCTGGGCCCCCGTCGAGCCCGTGACGGTGGGCATGTCGCGTAGGGCTAGCGCGGCTGCCTCACCGCACGCCAGCGGCGAACGACAGAAGGGATCCGCGTGGACTCGATGGCCGGTAGACGGTCCGGCGAGCGAGCTGCCGCAGCGATCAGGCCCGGTGACGTGGGTGGTTCGGCGCGTGCAGCCTGCCGGTTCTCTGGCCAGCCGTGGCCGACGCGCGCGACGCGGTCGCGGCGTGCAATGCGGGGTTGACTGTGATGTGGTTGTCGTGCTCGCTCACTGAGTGTGCCGCCGCCGCCGTTGGACGTGCCGTATGCGCCACAGCCGGTCCCCGGCGGCGTTGGCGGGATCGCGCTCGACCGCGCCTGAATGGCCTTGCTGGGTGAGTGACGTATCCCGAGTTGTCATTGACATACCCGGTCAGGTTGTTCCCGGTCCCATTCGCCTCCAGCGAGATCGCCGCGGCCCTGGAACCGCCGGTAGGGCGAGGATCTCAGGCCCGCGACTCCGCGGGCCCGAGGATCCGTTCCTTTCAGGGCGTGTGCCCCTTCGACTTTTGTCCGAGCTGGACGGCAACGTTGGCAAGCGGCATGCCGCTGACGTCCTCGGTGGGAAGCCAAAAGTAGCTTGGGCCACCCCACTGCGAGATCGGTGTCGGCCCGGTACTACTTGGGAACTCCTCCGGGTGCCTGCCGCTGGTGGCGACAACCGACCCGTTCTGCTCTTGGATCACCTTCTCGGTCACGTAGGCGTCGCCACCAACGTCTGAGAAGATGAACACGAACCGGTACCAACCGTCGGCCGAGATGACCGGCGTGCCGGTGCAGGAACCCGGAGAGCTATTGCCGAAGTTGATCACATAGGTGCTGGACTCAGGGCACGCCGTGATCACGTTATCCCGGCCGTAGTTGCCCGAGCTGTCGTTCATACCGACGTCGTCGTCCACCAACTGCCCTGGGGTAGCGGTGCTCGGCGAGAGATAGAGGTCGTCGGTGACCGTGAACCCTCCCGTGGGGAACACGTTGTCCTGCCCGACGGTCGACCCGGACGTAAACAGCGCGTAGGGCCCCGAGCAGTACTCCGTGGTCGTTTGCGGGCAGCTCTGACCTTCGTTGGGCATCTGGCTTCCGGAGGTCAGCGCCATCCAATTGCCGACCAGCGCCTTGGTGAACGGGGCGTAGTTGCCGCTTCCCCCGTTCGAGAACCTCGACGGAACCCGGTCGATCGTGCCGTAGTCGTTGACGGCGCCGTCGCACTTCGAGGCGCTAGGACCGCCGTTGCAGAAGCCAGCCTTGTTGCTCTGAAACTCCTGCGTGTACGCGGTTACGGGGTTCGTGCTCGTGGCGCGCCCGCGCGCTTGCGGACGTATCACACGAGCCTGCACACCTCCGGCGAGCGCGCCGGTGAACGCGAGCGTCGCCGCGAGTACTCCCACCTTCTTCATGGAGCCTCCCTTGGGTTGGTTGTTATTGCCGCACAGCACGGATCGCGAGGATCGTGATGCCGTCCTGCTCCATCAGCCCGCGGATCGTGTGCTCATCCGTGTCGGGATGATGGATCGAAATCTCTACACCTGGGCGCGCCGATGGGCGGGTGAACGTCGACGTTCAGCTCGGCACCGAGAAACCGAGCGGGTTTCCCCCATCTTGACCTCCTTTGTGGACCCTAAAAGCGCCCTGACTCTAGCTTATTTCTAGTTTCCGGAGCGCTGTTTGTCACTTTTCTGACAAAGTGCGTGGGCCGGCCCTCCAAGGGGCCCATGAAGCGGCCCGCGCGGGTTAACGAACTGGGGGGACGAACTGGGGTGGGCCAGCCCACCCCAGCTGGGGCCTACGACCCGGCGTATAGCTCCGCCAGATAGCGGGGCTCGGCGAACACGCCGCGCACCATCGGCGCAAAGAACTCGATCGGCAGCGACTCGTATGCGGGGTCGAAGCAGTTCTGGTCGTGGCGCTCACAGAATTCAACGCATGCATCGAAGTGGGGGTGGGCGCGGTAGCGGTCGCGCGCGTGGCGGTCCTCGCCGTGATGGTGCGCGTAGTAGTACGACTGGAAGATGCCGTGGTGACCGACCACCCAGCACAGCTCCGCGGACACATACGGCCGCAGGATCGCCGCGACCATCTCGCCATGTGTGTAGGGAGCGAGCTCGTCTCCGAGGTCGTGGAGCAACGCCGCCACGACGTACTCGTCACCGCGTCCGTCGCGGGATGCGCGGGTGGCGGACTGCAGGGAGTGTTCGTACCGGTTGACCTGGTATCCGGCGTACGACCGTTTGAGGCCGTTGAGCGACTCCAGCAGGCGGTCGGCCAGGGATCGCGCGTACTCCTCCGCGAAGCGGTCGAGCAGCTCGTAGTCCTCCTTCGTCCCGTCGTCCATGCTTGTGAAGCTGACGGTTTCCACGCGTCCCTCCTTACTTGGGGGCGACCGCAACCGCGACGGGATAGCGGCCGACGCTGGTCTTCGCTTGGCTGCGCCCGGTACGAGTGTTCAGCAACGAGATCTTCCCGCCGTACGTGCCGACGACGATCGCCTTGGCCTCTCCCGGGACGAGGGCGATTGCCGTTGGGTAGGCGTACACGCCGACCGAAACGGAATGTCCGGCGCGCCGGCTCCGGGTGTTGATCGGCGTGACGGTGCCAGAAATGGCGTTGGCGACCCACGCGATCCGGTGCGAGATGACGACAGCCTCCGGCGAGTACCCGACCGCGATCGGACGCGTCGCTCGGCGAGTGGCCGTGTCGATCTGAATGACCGAATCGGTGTCGCCGCTCACGACCTCGAGCGTCGAGCCGTCCGAGCTGATCGCGAGCGCGTTTGGAGCCTGTCCGACCGGGATGGGTCGCTCACGCCGGAGGTGCGCCACGTCTATTGGCGTGACGGTGTTCGCTCCATAGCTTGCGATGTACGCCGTCGCGCCGTCGGGAGCGATCGCGATGGCGGAGGGGTACGAGCCGACCGGTATCGGCGCCCCGGGGCGGTCTGTCGCAAGGTCGATCGGAGTGACCGAGGCGCCCCCCCAGTCGAGCACGAACGCGGTTCTGCCGTCTGGCGTAATCGCGATCGACCTCGGATCGGTCCCGACCCGTATCGGCCGACGGGCCCGGTCGTTGTTCGTGTCGATTGGCGTCACGGAATCGGATCCGGCGTTGACCACGTAGGCCGTGCGACCGTCGGGCGTGATCGCAATCGCCCGCGGCCCCGATCCGACCCGGATCGGTCTACCGGGCTTCCTTGTCCGCGTCGCGATCGGCGTGACAGTGGCTGAGCCGCTGTTGACCGCGTATACGGTACGCCCGTCGGGGGTGACGGCAATCGCCGCGGGACGCGAACCCACCCGGATTACGCGTCCCGCTTTTCCCGTTGCCAGCGAGACCGGGGTGACGTCGGCCGATCCATAGTTGGCGACAAACGCGGTCGCGGAGCGCCGCGGGGTTGATCGGTTCCAGTTCGCCCCTGCCGGCCGCCTGGCGAAGACACCGGCCAGTGAATGCGCCACCAGGTCTCGATGAGATGCCGTACCCGCTGACGGGGCGCTGGCGAGACGACTCGGCTTTCCTGGCTGGGGTCGATCGATGGCTGCGCCCGGCTGGGGTCGATCAACTGCCGCGTTGGGACTCTTGGTAAAGACGTCGTTGAGCGGCCGCGCGTAGAGATCGTTCTTGGTCAGCGTGCCCACGCGAAGGGCCGCCTCGATCGTTCGCAGCAGGCTGTAGTGGGTGTAACGATGATGCGAGACGAATCCCTGACGCACGCCCCTCGATCCGAGCACGATCGTCGGCACCCGCTGCGGTGGGTGTTGGTGGTCGTAGCCGTCCTCGTCGAACGTGATGATCGCGAGCGATCGCTGCGTGCGCCAGGCCGGAGAGGCGAGGATGTTGTGAAGCATTCGGGCGAGGAAGCGATCTCCCGTCCTGATTCCGCACCCTTCCATGTCGCTGCAGTCATCCGGACCGACCCAGACGAAATTCGGAGTGGTGGAAGCTTTGGCGAGGTCAGGCTGCAGCGCGGAGAGCGGAACGTCGTGCGAACTGCAATAGGCGGGGCGATCGCGGACCTGCGGGAAGTACAGGAACGGGAGATCGTCGTCCCAGTAGTAACCGTGAACCGTGTCGTCACACGGACCGGCGGCGCTCTGGAGGTACGCCTTCCATGTCTCGTGCGCAGCGTCGACGAGGTCCCCGATCTGGCGGGCCCTGACCGTGTATCGGGGGTTTATCTCGAGTGGGTCGGTGAGGGGTATCCCGAACACGCCTCCGGCCGCGAGGGCGAGGTAGTTGCCGTCGCTCGGGTGCTCTTCGGCGAACAGGTTCGACAGCAGGCTTCCGCGCGACCGCAGACTGTTTAGATAAGGGGCCTGCCGGCGGTTGCCGATCACCGCTCGGAAGTCCTGATTCTCGAACATGAACAAGAACACGTGGTCGAAGCGTGGGACACGGACGACGGGTGGCTTGAGCACCGGACGCGCCAGTGCCGCGGATACCGTGAAGCGCACGCTGCCGGCGACGGCTCGGTTGTAACCGACGCGCGGTGCATAGGGACCATCGAAGCTCCGCAGCGTCGTGGCCAGCCGCAGAACGATCTGCGCGGAGACGGCTCCGTGCGGGATGACTCCACTGGCGGATCTGAACGCCAGTCTCGGCGTCCTTTTTTCTCCGACCGGCCCGACTGTCACCGCCGCGAGGGTCCTGCCGCTCGCCGACCGAAACACCGCCCTAAGAGACGCCGCGCTGGTTGCGGTGCCACCCAGCCAGGCTGACAGCCGGTAGTGCGTGCTCCGCGTCATGGGCGTCCCGTCCGGCGGGAGCAGCGAGACTTGCTGCGCGAGGAGCGCCGGCCCCCCGGGTCCGCCCGCGAACAATCTCTTGCCGGCCGCGCCCGCTCTCGGAAAGCCCCTCGTGCCGTGGCTGACAACGGTGGGCAGGCCCTCGCGCACCTGCCATCCGGGAATCGTGACGCTGTCCCATCCCTGCGCGGAGATGGCGCCGACGCCTCCGGCTGAATTTAGGAGGAGGTTCGTTCCTCCGGATGTGCGGCCGCTCGCGGCGGAACAAAGGATCGCGACTGCCGTGCAGGTGATCGCGGCGAGGGCGAACATGACGGCGAGGCGACGGCCGCACGCTCTGTGCGGCGCAGATGCCTGTGCGCGCGACGAATGTGGCATCAGCTCCCGATCATCCCAGCAGCGCGTGCCCCCGTCCGCAGGCCGCTTTCGATTGCACCGTCGATGAAGCCGGCCCAACCGTTGGCGATGTCGGAGCCCGCGAACAACACGCGGCCCTCGGGCGCCCGCATTGCGGTGTGGTGATGCTCGTACCAGCCGGGTCGGTGGATCGCCCAGGTGCCGCGGGAGAACTCGTCGGCCAGCCAGTCGTGCGCGGTGGCCTGGATTACCTCGTATCCGGGCAGCAGCTCGTCGAACGAGCGTTGGACCCAGGCCAGATTGTCCGCCTCGCACACACTCGCATCTCTCCCGAAGCCGATCAGCAACTGCGTGCCGTCCTCGAATAGCTCCTCGCTCGCGAGGTAGCCGAATGGGTGTCCGGGCCGGATCGAGTTGTTGAAAACCGGCTCGCCGCGGGCGCGGACGAACAGCTTTATCCCCCTCGACGCTTGACCCCGAGCGATCCCGGCCAGCTTGCCCTCGGACAGCTGGGGCGTGAAGCTGATCCCCTGCAACGCGTTGACCGGCACCGCCACCACCGCCACGCGACCACGGAAGCCTTCGCCCTGGCTCGTCTGCACCTCCACCTCCCCGCCGTGCTGCGCTACGGCAGCCACCCTCGTGCCGAGGCGCCGCTCGAACGGCGCGGCCGAGGCGATCGCGTGCAAGAGCGCCCCCGTTCCCTTGGCGATCTGCACCCGGCCCCCCGTGAACTGGGTCAGGGCGAGGCTGTATCCCGAGAGCGCGTGCCAGCGCAGCACCGAGACGGCGCCCGCATCGTCCAGCGGCGCGTTGGCCAGCGACTCGAGCTCGGCGATGAGGACCGCTCGTTCCTCGGCGTCGAGGTCGAGCTGATCGAGGCGCTGTTCGATCGTCAGCCGGTCGAAGCGCCGCAGCTTGTCGATCGCGTGCAGGGGATTGTGGGGCAGCGGCAGCGCCTCCTGCACCCCATCGACGAAGCTGTCCCATCCGCGCTGGGCGATTGCGTCGCGCTCCTGAAGCGTCGCCGTGCGCCGTTGGCCGTCGACATACCAGCCCGCTCGTTCGGTGTCGTCTCCCAGCGTGACGGCGAGCCCCGCACGCGTCAGCTCCGAGAAGGTGTGCGGCTGATGCCAGTGAACCCACGCGCCGCCGTACTCGATCTGGCTTCCGTCCCATGGTGCCGTCCACGTGCGGCCTCCGAGCCGGTCGCGCGCCTCTAGCAGCAGGACGGAGCGTCCTCGGAGCGCGGACTCGCGCGCCGCAGTGACCCCGGCGAAGCCGCCGCCGATGACGATCACGTCGTGTACTGGACCACCCCCTCGTCCACCACGGCGGCGTCCGCCGCGGACCGAGCGCTACGACGCATGACAGCGTCCACAGCGACGGCTCCGTGCTCGTCGACCAGCACCGGGTTGAGCTCGACCAGCGCGAGCGATGCCTCAACCAGCACCTCGCTCGTTCGCTGCGCCAGCCGTGAAATTGCCCCCACGTCGACGGGCGGCTGGCCCCGCCCGCCGAACAGCAGTCGTGCGCCGCGCAACTCCCGCAGCGCCCGCTCTACGCGGGCGGCGCTCGCGGGCAAGGGCACGATTACGACGTCCGCCATTACCTCGGTCCAGATTCCACCCATCCCGATCACAAGGGCGGGAACGACGGCGTCGGCTCGTGCCGCCACGAGCAGCTCGACGCCGGGGCCGATCATCTCCTCGGCAACAACGCTGCCGCCACACTCGGCGGCGAGAGTGGACAGACGTCCGTACGCGGCGCCAGCGTCACCGAGCGAATCTAGCCCGAGTGCCACCGCGCCGAGCTCGGACTTGTGCTGAACGTCGCTCGCACTCACCTTGAGCGCGATCGTCCCGCCGAGCTCCTGGATGGCCGCCGCCAGCTCATGCTCGTGATGCACCGTTTGGCTCCGGGCGACGTCGACACCCGCGGACGCAAGCAGCTCTTTGGCCTCGTGCTCGGGCACCCAGGGGCCGGCTTCGGCCGGCGCGCCTGCGGCTCGAGCCAGCGTGGCGATCTCGCGCAGCCGGTCGGGGTCGCCGGGGCTCCTGGCCATGGCCGCCACGCAGCGCAAGCCCGTCCGCAGGCCAGCGGCCGCGGGGATGCCCGCACGCAGAAACCCCCACGCGGCCTCGTCGTCGAGTAGCTCCGGAAGGGTCGCGCAAACCATCGTGGGAGCAGGGCCACGCTGGCCGCCGGCGATGATTCCTTCGCGCACGGCCCTCCACGAGGATTCGACGGCGTCAGTCAGGTCAGCGGGCTGGTCGTAGAAGACCAGGACCTGGTCGATCTCGGGATCCTCTGAAACCGCGACCACCAGCTCGCTCAGCGCCTCGCTGTCCCCCCAAATCATCGCGGTGTAGTCGAGGGGGTTTCCGACGGTCGCGGCCGGCGGGAGCAGCTTTCCGAGCCGGTCCCGCGTGTCTTGCGCGAATACGGGGAGGAGCAGCCCATATCGGTCCGCCTCGTCGGCGCCCTGGGCCGAGTCGCCTCCCGAGCAGGTCATGATCGCGAGGCCGGGGCGCGGCGGCAGGCTCCGGGCCACGCTCAGGGTCTTGGCAAGCTCGAGCAGATCGTGGACGTCGTCCGCCCACTCGGCACCCGCCTCCTCGATGAGGCGGCGGAAGATTCGCTGATCCCCGGCCAGGGCGGCGGTGTGGGCCGCCGCGCTGGCAGCTCCCGCCTGCGAGCTGCCGACCTTCAGCACCACAACCCGGATGCCCGCCTCGGCGCAGGCGGCCAATCCTTCGCACAGTTCCGGACCGCCGTCGTCCTCCAGGTAGAGCGCGATCGCCGATACGCCCTCCTCAGAGGCCAGGAATTCCAGGTAATCGGCCGCATCCAGGACCGCCTGGTTGCCGCCCGCGATCACCGTGTGGAAGCGCAGCCCGCGGCGAGAGTTGAGCGCGTTGACGGCGACGTTGCCGCTCTGGGACACCAGAGCGACGGGTCCGGGATCACGTGGGGCGAGGGCGTCGCCCCACAGGGCTGTCCGCGCGTGCATGGCCACAATGCCGTTGCCATTGGGTCCGCAGACCGGGAGACCATGGCGTTCGGAGACGGCGACCAGATCGCGTTGGAGAGCCTCTCCTTGCTCCACCTCGCCGAACCCAGCGCTCAGTACGACGGCCCCCCCGCACCCCCGAACGCCCGCTTGATCGACCACGCTCGCCACGCCGGCGGCAGGGATCGCCACCACCACCGCGTCGACGGCTACCGGCAGGTCGGCCACCGTCGGAACGCACGGGTGGCCCAAGACGGACCGGCGGTTTGGGTTGACGCCCCATACCTCGCCCCGATAGCCGAGCGCCGCGAGGTTGATAAGGGTCTGGTGGCCGTAGCTGCCCGCCCGTTCGGTGGCGCCTACGACGGCGACCGAGGCCGGTCGGAAGAGGCGCTCGAGGCCGGTGTGCATCAGTGGATCGTCGCCTCGACACCCCGGCGCTCCAGCGCGCGGGCGATGATCAGACGTTGGATCTCGCTTGTGCCCTCCCAGATCCGGTCCACCCGCAGCTCCCGCAGGAACCGCTCGGCGACGTTGCTGCGTAGATAGCCGCGGCCGCCGAAGATCTGCACCGCGCGGTCGGCACAGCGGCCAGCCGCCTCGGAGACGAAGAGCTTGGCCATCGAAGCCTTGGCGTGGATCAGCTTTGGATCCGCGCCACCGTCGACCATCGAGGCGACCTGCATCGTTAGCAGCCGGCCGAGCGCGGCGTCGGTGGCCGAGTCCGCGAGCGGGAAGGAGACGCCTTGGTAATCCATGATCCGCTGGCCACCCTGTTCGCGCGCCAGCGCCCATTCCGTGGTTTCGTCGAGTAGCCGCCACATCGCGCCCAGGCCGTGCGTTGCGATCCCCAGCCGTTCCTCGGTGAACCACGCCCGCTGGAGCGCCTCTCCGTTGCCCACCCCGCCGATCACTGCGTCGGGGCCAATCTCCACGTCCTCAAACCGGATTGTCGGGTGGCCGTGCGGATAGTTGTGCGTGAACTTTGGGCTGTCGACAAACTCGACTCCGGCAGCGGTCGGCTCGATCAAGAAGAGCGTCGGCAGCCGGTCCTGACCGTCGACGACGTTCGCCATCACGATCAGGACGCGCGCCACGTCGCCCGAAGTCACAAACCACTTCTCGCCGCTGACCGACCACCCGTCGTTGGTAGGAACCGCGGTCGTATTGACACCGCCAGGATCCGAACCCGCCTCGGCTTCGGTCACGGCATAGGCGTCGCCGCCCTCGCCTGCGAGTGCCGGGACGAGGTAGCGCTCGATCTGGTCCGGCGTGCCCTGCATCAGAACGTTGTAGGCGTTCGGCACATGCCAATGAAGGCCATTGGTGATTCGCCCGAATTGCTCGTTGACGACAAACCACTCCAGCATCGACCAGCCCTGGCCACCGAGCTCGCGCGTGAACCGGCCCCCGTTCAGGCGGGCCGCGACTGCTTCGCGCTTGATCTGCGCGATTGTTTCTTGCGCCAGCTCGCCGCCTCGCTCCTCAGCCTCGACCTCGAGCGGCATCAGCACGTTTTCGACGAATGTGCGCGCCCGCTGCTGCAACTCGAGCAGCTCTGGGGCCAGCTGAGGGGGTGACTGCGGCGCGATCAGGGTGGTGCTCATTCGTGTCCCTTCGATTCGGTGTTGCCCTTGACGAGCCGCGTGAGGTGACCGCGGTCCGATGCGGTGAGCTCGGCACTGCGCCCCCCGAGGCCGAGCAGCAGGTTGTGATGGTTTGAGATGACGGCGGCGGCGCGGGTGCGGGCGCGCTGGACGCCTCCGTCATCGTCATGGGCGCGGCTATCGATCAGCTCGATAACGCGGTGCAGATATCCGAGCCACGCCC
>DASYAP010000169.1:0-24200 GCA_036501265.1 Solirubrobacteraceae bacterium
CTCCGAGACCGCGCCAGCGACCTCCGCATAGGTCAGCACCCCGAGCGTCTGGCCGCGGGTCATCAGAACCTTGATCTCTTCGAGTTCCTGAAGTTCAGCTACTGACATCTGATTCCGTTTCCTCGGGTGTCAACCGGTGCCCGACCTGAGCATAGGCTCGGAGGGCGGAAGCGTCCACACGGGGCGTACTACCGCCAGGTAACGAGTTAGGCTAGTCACTATATTTTTTGAAGTCAACGCGGGACCCCGCATCCGAAGCTTCCGCCGCGACGCCCGCACTGAGCAATACGTAGAACCTCCCCACTCGTTTCAATCGGTTTCCCATGACGGGGATCGACACCGCGTCAGCGACGGCATCACGAGCCGGCGCGGTGCGGGATCATTAGCTGGGTAAGAAAGACCCACAGCCATGACGCAACAACCGCAACGACCAACCGAGGTCCTCGCTGCGCTCCCGCATCGTCGCCCAAACCGCCGCAGTCAGAAGAGGGCCGCATCGACGCCGCCGGAAGGCGAGCGGGTTTCCGATCAGGCCGCTCCAGCGCTGCCCACCGAGCCGGGCCCTCCGCGCGGCACGCCCCCAGGGCCCGCTGCTCCCCGCGGCTCGCGCCGCACACCAAGCCCTCCGCGCGGCACGCCCCCAACACCAGCCCCTCCCCGCGGCAGGGAGATCGTCGGCACGATGGTGCAGGCTGCAGCGGAGCTTGCAGAGATCGGCCTATCGGTCTCCGCGCGCGCCTTCAAAGAAGCGGTCGCACGACTTCCGCGGCCATAACGAGAGGCCAGGATGGCATCGAAACCCCTCACTATCGCCGAGGCGCGGCGCGTCGTCCTTGACGCCGTGCGGCCGCTCGATGCCGTGACTGTGGAGGTGGAGGACGCGCTCGGATCGGTTCTCGCTTCCGAGGTCAGAGCAGCAACTGATGTTCCGCCCTTCTCCTCCTCCGCCATGGACGGGTACGCTGCCGAGACCGGACCAGCGGGGCAGACGCTGGAGGTGGTCGGCGAGTCCCGCGCCGGCTCGCCGAGCGACCGCGAGGTGCAACCTGGTCAGGCGATCCGCGTCTCCACCGGCGCCGCGATCCCGGCAGGAACCGGCGGGGTGATCCGGCAAGAGGACGTGGAGGACCTCAGCGACACCATCCATACAAAAGCGCCGATCAGCGGGGGCCAGAACATCCGCGAGGCCGGCGAGGAGATGCGAGCCTCCACCCCCGTGCTCCCGCCGGGCACGCTGTTGGGCACCGCGGAGTTGGGAGCCGCAGTCAGCGCTGGCGCCGGCACGGTCAGGGTGGCGCGCCGACCCCGCGTCGCGGTGCTGTGCACGGGCGATGAGCTGCGCCCTCCCGGCGAGCCGCTCGGTCCCGGCGAGATACACAACTCAAACGGCCCCATGCTCCGTTCGCTGGCCCAGGCCGCGGGGGCGATCGTCTGGACGTGTGAACGGCTGCCCGACGAGCCCGCGGTGACTCGCGCCGCGCTTGCGCGAAGCCTCGACGAGGTGGACGCACTGGTGATCTCTGGGGGAGTTTCCGTCGGCCCGCACGACCATGTGAAGCCGGCGCTCTGCGCGCTTGGAGTGCAGGAGCTCTTCTGGAGGGTTTCGCTCCAGCCCGGAGGCCCGACGTGGTTTGGCTCGCGCGGTGACACGCTCGTCTTCGGGCTGCCCGGCAATCCGGTCTCGGTCGTGGTCACCTTTACCCTTTTCGCGCGTCGGGCGCTCGGGGCGATGCAGGGCTTGTCGCCCAGGCCCAGCCTCGACACCGAGGGTCGGCTCGCCGTCGCGGTGACCCGCAATCCTCGGCGCGAGCAGGCGCTGCGCGTGCGGGTGCAGCGGAGCAACGGGACGCTGGCAGTGACCCCCAACGGGCCTCAGGGTTCGCACTTGGTGACCTCCCTGGTCGGCGCCGACGCGCTCGCCTTCATCCCGCCTGGAGAGGGAGAGCTCTCCGCGGGAAGCGTGGTCAGGCTCGAGGAGCTCGCGGGCTGAGATGGTAAAGCGGAAATCGAAGTCTGGCCCGGGCCGGATCAGGCCGGCCCGCATCACCGGTGGTGTTGCCGCATTGGTCTTGCCGCTTGTCGGGGCGATCGCAGCGGTGATGCGACGGCGGCGCCGATACCTGCCGGCGCGCGCGGCGATCGTCTCCCCCCGCAAATCGACTGTGATCGCGGCCGACGGAGCCGTTCGGTCGGCCCAGGTCGCCGAGATTTCGATTCCCGACGATCGGCTCGAACAACTTTGGACTCCGGAGAACCTCGAGAACCTGGCGCGCACTTATTGGCGCTTCTTGACCCGGGTCACGCTCGGTCTCGTACGGATCATCTATGGCCGTCGAGAGCGCGCGGTGGTCTTGGTCTCACGGCCGTTGACGCTGCTTCGCTTCGACAGTCCGGAGTACCTGCTCGAGGCCGATCACGGCAACGTCCGCTGGCGGATCCATGACGGATTGCTGGTAGCGCGCGCGGGTCGCGGCTGCGGGTTCTTGGCGCTCGACGTGTCGAAGCAGCGGATCTCCGGCGATGTCTCGAAGCTCCGGATCGAGGTCGAGGTAGCGAACTTCTATCCGTCGATCGCGGCCGGGCTGAGCATTCCCGTCTACATGGTCACGCAGGGGGTCATCCACGTCGTTGTCACGCACGCGTTCCTGCGCTCGCTGGCAAAGCTCGATCTTGCCGAGTCGAAGGTGAAGTCGCTCGCCGACCTCGCGACGCCTGACGCCGAAGAGGCACCCGACGCCGCGCGAACACCCGACTCCGCACCCGCGCCCGACGCCCCCGAGCCAGCCGACGCGGCCGCTCAGCCATAGCGCACGCCGCTGAGCGTGCGCAGCTTGCTGCGGTCGTGGCGGGCCGCGACTCGCCGTGCCGTCCCCGAGCGCGAGCGCATAACGAGCGACTCGGTGGTCGCGCCCCGATCACCCTGGTACCGCACGCCCTGGAGCACATCGCCGTCGGTCACGCCGCTCGCCGAGAAGAACACGTCCTCGCCCGCGACCAGATCGTCGCACGTCAGCACGCGCTTGAGGTCGTAACCAGCGGCCTGCGCCGCCTCGCGCTCCGAGTCGTTGCGCGGCCACAGCCGCCCCAGCAGCTCTCCCGCGGTGCACTTGATCGCGGCGGCCGAGATGACGCCCTCGGGCGTGCCGCCGATCCCCCAGAGCAGATCCACCGGCGAGTTCTCGCTGACCGCCAACAAGGCGGCCGAGACGTCTCCGTCCAAGATCAGCCTCACGCGCGCTCCGGCTTCGCGCACCTCGCGCATCGCCGGGTGATGACGGTCGCGATCCAGCATCACCACCATCACGTCGCGGATGTCCACTTGCTTGCGCTCGGCGATCAGCGCCAGCGTCTCGCCGAGCGGCCGGTCGAGATCGAGCAGGTCGGCGATCTCGGGTCCGCCCGCAATCTTTTCCATGTACACGATGGGGCCCGGGGAGAACATCGCCCCTCGCTCGGCCAGCGCGATCACGGCGATCGCACTCGGCATCCCCAGCGCGGTGAGCCTCGTTCCCTCCAGCGGGTCGACCGCCACATCGACCTGCGGTGGACTGCCGTCCCCGATCTGCTCGCCGTTGTAGAGCATGGGTGCCTTGTCCTTCTCCCCCTCCCCGATCACCACGACGCCGTCCATTGAAACCGAATCGAGCACGGCCCGCATAGCGTCCACGGCCGCTTGGTCGGCACCCTCCTTGTCGCCGCGTCCGACCATGCGCGCAGCGGCCAGCGCGGCTGCCTCGGTTACCCGAACCAGCTCTAGAGCCAGGTTCCGGTCTGGACGGGCGGTTGTTTCCGAGCCCGTCAAAGGACTCCCGGCGGTTTGCGTCGCGCGCCGCTCTCCCGCGAGCGCCAGATCGAACCGGCCAGGACCAGCAGACCGCCCAAAAGCGCGACAAACCAGCCGTAGTCGATCCCTATCTGTCCGCTCGGCTGACCGGGCTTGTCAATCAGACCCCGGAAGACGAGGAACGTGAGCGCGGCGATCGCGATCACCGCAGTCATCTCTCCGCGAGGCCACGAGAGGGCGTGGCCACGGACGATGATCCACGCGAGGATGATCGGCGCGACCGCCGCCGCCAAAAGGAAGTACCGGAGCACGGTCATCGACTGCCAGGCGGTGCACGATGAATTTGGGCCGCGGCAGCTGTTCAGGCTGGCGTTCGAGTTGCCGAGCGTGAACCACGCGAGGAACACGGAGATCGCGAGCAGTGCTCCTCCCGCCACAGCGATCAACTCGCCTCTGTCCAGCTCCCTGAAATCGATCAGGGGCCGTCGGGTCCCCTGCGCCGAGGCTGGCGACTCGCCCACTGTTCGTTGCGTGGCCACCGATGAGAGATATACCGCATCCCGCGCGATCGCGGGCTCGTTGCGCCAAGGTCACCCCTCCTCTTGCCCGTCTGTCAGGGTTATGGAGCCGTGGAGATGAACTTCAGGCAGCTCTTCCCCGAGCCGGAGCAGCTCCCGCTGGCCGCGTTCCCCGACATTCTCGCTTCGCTGCGCGACCGTGTTTCGGGGCGCCCCTATACGGTGGCCAATTTCGTCTCTAGCGTCGACGGTCGCGCCACCATCGGCGGCCGCTCCGCGCCGCTGTCGGATACCGGCGACCGGGCGCTCTTTCACGTCCTGCGCGAGGCGGTCGATGCCGTGATGGCGGGCACCGGCACGCTGCGAGTCGAGCGCTACGGCCGCTTGATCACGGATCCGGCGGCGCGTCAGCGGCGCATCGACCGCGGCCTCGCTTCCGAACCGCTGGCGGCCGTCGTCTCCAGAAGCGGGCAGATCCCGTACGAGATTCCGCTGTTCACAGAACCCGAGGCGCGGATCGTCGAGTTCACCGGAGCGACTGCTCCCAGACCGGTGGCCGCGCAGAGGGAACTCGTCTCGCTCGAACCCGGCGAGGTGAAGCTGCGGATGGTGATGGAGCGACTGCGCTCGGACTTTGGCGTCCGCACTCTGCTGTGCGAGGGCGGACCGACCCTCTTCGGCGCGCTGGTGGCCGAGGGACTGGTGGACGAGCTTTTCCTCACGATTGCTCCCAAGCTGGTGGGCGGAGATAGCAATCCGGCAATTCTCACCGGGCCCCCGCTCCCCGAGCCGGCCGGGCTCGAGCTGCGCTCTGCGCTGGAGCGCGAAGGCGCGCTCTTTCTACGATTCGTGGTACGCACATGACGGCTCATGCAACCGAGAACGAGGTCGTGGTCCGGCAGCTCGAAGCCTTGAGCGAGTCCCGTAGGCGCACCCTCGCGCTGGTCGCGGGAATCAAAACCGAGGACCTTGTCCGGGTCCATTCACCGCTGATGAGCCCGTTGGTATGGGATCTCGGTCACATCGCGGCGTTCGAGGACCTTTGGCTCGTACACCGTTTCGCGCACCGGCCCATGGTCAGAGAGGATCTCGCCACCGTCTACGACGCATTTGAGACGCCGCGCGCCCACCGGGGAGACCTGCCGTTCCTGGAGCCCGAAGGGGCGCTGGAGTATTTGGCGGAGGTGCGGGAACTCGCGGTCTCGCTAGCGCAGGACCGCGGGGTCGGCGATGGAGCGCTCCACGAGATGGTCGCTCGCCACGAACACCAGCACTGCGAGACCATGCTGCAGACGATCCAGCTGGCACGGCTCGAGGGGTATGCAGCCCTGGCGCGCGCCGGCGCCTCTACCGCGGCGACACCCTCAAGCGATCCCAATACCGGGCTCGAGCTAATCGAAGTGCCCGCCGGCCCGTGCACCGTCGGGGCGCCGCCGAAGGGGTTCGCTTACGACAACGAACGGCCTCGCCATCGCGTGGAGCTCGATCGGTTCTCGATCGCCAGGACGGCCGTCACCAACGGCGCCTACCTGGAGTTCATCGACGCTGGCGGCTACCGGCGGCGGGAGGTGTGGTCCACGGAGGGCTGGGAGTGGAGAGAGCGGCACAAGATCGAGCGACCAGCCGGCTGGACGGAGGATCTACGCGCCGAGTGGCGGCTGGGTGCCTACCAGCCCCTCGATCCGGCGAGCCCGGTCGTTCACGTTTCGTGGTTCGAGGCCGATGCGTTCGCTCGCGTGCACGGCGCGAGGCTTCCCAGTGAGCTCGAGTGGGAGAAGGCGGCCAGCTGGGATCCAGCCGCCGGCGAGGCCCGCGCCTATCCGTGGGGAGAGGGTGCTCCAACCCCAGGTCTGCACGGCAATCTCGACCAGCTCCACCGCGGACCCGTCGCCGCGGGCGGCTATCCGGCGGGCGACTCGCCCTACGGAGTCAGCGACGCGATCGGGCAGGTGTGGGAGTGGACGGACTCCATCTTCCACGGCTACTCCGGCTTTTTCGCCCATCCGTATCCGGAGTACTCGGAGGTCTTCTTCGACCAGGGCTACCGCGTCCTTCGGGGCGGCTCTTGGGCGACGCGGGCGCGCGTGGCCACCCCGTCCTTTCGCAACTGGGATTTTCCGGAGCGCCGACAGATCTTCGCGGGAATCCGGATCGCGAAGTAGGCGCGGGTCGTCCTAGGCGAGTCGCTGCACCAGCATCGCCTGGCCCATCCCGCCGGCAACACACATCGACTCGATGCCGTAGGTTCCATCGAGCGCCCGCAAGCCGTTAAGCAGCGTTGTCATGATGCGGGCGCCGGTCATGCCGAAGGGATGGCCGAGCGCGATCGCGCCGCCGAAGGGGTTGAGCTTCTCGTCGGGAATCTCGAGTTCCTGCTTGCAAGGCACGATCTGCGCCGCAAAGGCCTCGTTGATCTCCACCACGTCGACGTCGGCGATCCGCATTCCGGTCTGCTCGAGCAGAGCCCGGATCGCCGGGATGGGCCCGAGGCCCATGATCTCCGGACGCAACGCGGCAACGGTCGACGCCAGGATCCGCGCCTTCGGCTCGAGTCCCAGCCGCTTGGCTTTCTCTTCGGACATGACGAGCACCGCGGCTGCGCCGTCGTTGAGCGGACAGGCGTTGCCAGCGGTCACGGTGCCGTCGGGCTTGAACGCCGGCTTGAGCTGCGCGAGCACGTCCATCGTCGTTCCCGGCCGCGGGCCGTCGTCCTTGGACACGACCGCCTCGGGTACCTCGATTTCGTTAGCCTCCTTATCGACATCGGTGTGGGCCGGCACCGTGACGGGCACGATCTCTGAGTCGAAGTGGCCAGAGTCACGTGCCTGCACCGCTCGTGACTGCGAGACGACTGCCCATTCATCTTGCTGTTCTCGGGTGACATGGCAGCGCGCCGCCACGTTCTCGGCGGTCAGCCCCATCGGGATGTAGACGTCGTAGACGGCGCCGTCGTGGCCATCGAGTCGTGGATGCTTGCTCTCCTGCGGCATGCCGGCGCCGACGCCGGCCCGCGAAACCGCCTCTACCCCCGCGGCGACGTACTGATCGCCCTCGCCGGCACTGATCGCGTGAAACGCCATCCTGATCGTCTGCAACGAGGAGGCGCAGAAGCGGTTGACGGTGCACGCCGGGACGTGATGGTCGATCCCCGACAAGAGCGCCGCGTTGCGGCCGATGTTGTAACCCTGCTCGCCGACCGAGGAGGCCGCCCCCATCATCACGTCATTGGTCTGGGCGAAGTCCACCTCGGGGTTTCGCTCGATCAGAGCCCGGAGCGGGCTCGCGGCCAGATCGTCAGCCCGGACGGTCTTCAACGAGCCCTTCACCGCACGGCCGATCGGGGTGCGGATCGCGTCGACGATCACGGCATCTGGCATACGGGGACTCCTCGGGTCGGGGAGAGGAATGGTAGGCGCGCGGGGCTAGCGCCGGCCGACCACCAGGGGCCCGACCCCTCGTCTGCCGCCGAAGTCGGGTCCGTGGTGGTCGGATAGCGCCCATCACGGACCCAACGTCTGGTCAGGCGGGGAGGTTGGGTCCGTAATGGGCGCGCGGGAGGCGACCGGCCCGCGAGCGGGCGTCCGCCCGCCCGACAGCCCCTACCTTCCTAGCGCACCCCTACAGCCCCAGCCCGCGCACGCCGCGCTCGCCCCACCCGAGATGGTGGGCGAGCTCGTGACGCACGGTGCGGGTCACCTGGGCCTTGAGCAGCTCGGGCTCGCGGCCGAAGTCGCGCAGGAGCGTGTCCCGGAAGATCAGGATGCGGTCGTGGAAATAGTCCCGGGCGACGGTGCCACCCTCGTAGAGGCCGTAGGCGTGGCGCTCCGCGCCGCCGTCCGAGATGACCACGGCGACGTGCTCGAGCGCGGCGTGGAACTCGAGTGGCAGCTCGTCGATCGCGGCGCGCACCAAGACCTTGAAGCCCTGCTCCGTGTAGGGGTCGGGCTCGGTCTCCTTGACCAACTCTTCCCCCTGTTCTTCTCCCACTCCTCTAAAAGCGCCGGGGCCGCGGGCCGCGAGCTCCTCCGCTCGACGCACGATCGCTTCGAAGTCCTCCTCCGACTCCGGATCCCGCCAGCCGGCCAGGCGCAGCATCACCATCAGTGCCGCTCCGCCGATCACCACCACGCCGGCCCCGAATATCGCAAGGCCCTCCAAGAGCCGAACCGGGAACGAGGCGCTGAATCCTCCAATCAGGCTGATGACCGCGACGCCTACCGTCAACGCTGCGAGCGCCGAGAGGAGGATCCGTCGGAGCGTGGGCGGCGATCCTGAGGGTGGCCGGAGATGAAAGCTTCGGTCGGGCATCGCTACCTCATGGTTCGGGCGACCACGAGGCGCTGGATCTCGTTCGTGCCCTCGTATATCTGAGTGATCTTCGCGTCACGGAGCATGCGCTCCACCGGGTACTCCTTGACGTAACCGTACCCGCCCAGCACTTGCACGGCCTCGACCGTCACTCCCATCGCGACGTCGGAGCAGAACAGCTTGGCCATCGCCGAGTACTTGCCGATCTCCGGGTCGGAGCGGTCGATCCGCGCGCACGCCTGGTAGAGCAGCTCCCGTCCCGCGGCGCACTGCGTCTCCATATCGGCGAGCTTGAACTGGATCGCCTGAAAGGAGTTGATCGACTTGCCGAACTGTTTGCGCTCGCGTGCGTACGCGGCCGCGTAGTCGGTTGCTCCCTGGGCGATCCCGAGCGCCTGAGCGGCGACTCCGAGACGGGACCGATCGAGCGTTGCCATCGCCACCTTGAAGCCTTCGCCCACCTCGCCTACCACGTTCTCGGCGGGCACTCGGACGCGCTCGAAGATGGGCTGGCCGGTGGGTGATCCCCGGATACCCAGCTTATGCTCGAGCTTGCCCACGGAGAACCCGGGCCGGTCGGCCTCTACGACGAACGCGGTGATGCCGCGCGAATGGCCCGCGGAAAAATCGGTCACCGCAAAAACGACGTAGAAGTCGGCGATGCCCAGGTTCGTGATCCAGTTCTTGGTGCCGTCGATGACCCACTCGCCGTCCTCAAAGACCGCGCGCGTCAGCATCCCTCCGGGGTCCGAGCCGGCGTCGGGTTCGGACAAGGCGAACGCGGGCGACCACTCGCCGCTGGCACAGCGAGGCAGGAAGCGGTGCTGCAGCTCGGGTGATCCGAACAGCTTGATCGGGAGGGTGCCGAGCTCCTGGATCATGAGGATGAGCGCGGTCGAGGCGCACGCCTTCGCGATCTCCTCGACAGCGATGTTGAGCATCAGCGTGCCCGTGCCGGTGCCTCCGTGCTCGGGCTCGAACGGGAGCCCGAGGATGTCTTGCTCGGCGAGCAGCTGGCGCAGATCGTGCGGATAGGCGGCCTGCTCGTCGATCTCAGCTGCCCGCGGGGCGATCCGCTCGCGTGCGATCTGGCGAATCGTGTCTCGAAACTCGGCGTGTTCGGTGGGGATCGTGTACAGCTCGGCGAGCGCTGACATCCTCACTGGATCCTACGTCACAAGCAGCACCGGCTGAATGGCGTTTCGCCCTTTCGGGCACGGCCGAGAGTAGGGGTGTGCGTTTCGGCCGCTACGCTGGCCGGGGTGGAAGCGCAGTACAGCCCGCGTGAGGTGGCCGACCTGCTCGCCGGCGGCGAGATTCAGCTGGTCGACGTGCGCCAGCGCCACGAGCACGAAGCCGGCTACATCGCCGGCGATCGCTTCGTCGAGTTGGGTGAGCTCGGCGAGCGCGCCCAGGAGATCGACCGTGCCAAGCCCGTCGTCTTCTACTGCCGCAGCGGCGCCCGGTCCGCGATGGCGACGCAAGCATTCCGGGAGGCCGGGTTCGACGCCTACAACATGGCCGGCGGCCTACTGGAGTGGGAGGCCTCAGGCCTGCCGCTCGAGCCCCAGGGCGGGTACGTCGCCAATTAGACGCGCGACCACACGGCCACTACGCCTTCCACTTGATGGAGCAGCCGACCGGTTTCGTCTCCGCAGGCTCCGGCGCTCGACCTTCAAGCACCGCGTCGAGTGCGCCACGCAGCCATGCGGCGTTCTGGGACGGATCGCCGTAGTCGGAGTCCGGTGCGCCGCGGTATCGCAGGCGGCGCTCCGCGTCGAGTACGAAAATGTCGGGGGTGGTCTTCGCGCCGTAGGCGCTTGCGACCTCCTGGCTTGAGTCATGCAGGTAGGGCACGGGCCATTGTTCCTGTGTGACCCGTCGCTTCATCGCCTCAAGCGAATCCCGCGGATAGCGGTCGGCGTCGTTGGAGTTGATCACGAGGAAGCGCACGCCACGCCCGTAGTAATCCCGAGCGGCCTCCATGATGCGGTCATGCCAGGCCAGCGCGTAGGGGCAGTGGTTGCAGGTGAAGACCACCACGGTGGCAGGGTTGCCGTCGGGCGAGTGGCTTTCGCCCTCGGTGTCTGGTAACTGGAAATGGGCTGCCTGCTGGCCGATCGCAATCGTCATCTCGTCACCTCTTCATGGGTCGTGCGTTCCCGGGCGCGGCGGAGTGCCTCACGCAAAGTCTCCGGGCCGGGGGTCGGCGAAACCGTTCCTTCGGGCCGACGATAGACACGGCAGGTCAGGCCGACCGGCTCTTCGCTGGGCGGCGCCACGTCCTCGCCGTCTACCAGGATCGTGGGCGAGCCGACGAACGCGCGTCCCTGGGCCTCCTCCTCGGAGCGGATCTCCGTCATGCGGATGTCTGCGTTGGAGATTCCGGCGTCCTGGAGCGCGGCTCGCAACTCGCTCAGCGCCCGGTCGGTGGAGGGGCATCCCGCCCACCAGAGCAATTCCATGTCGGGAACGTGCACAGCTTGAGCCTAGCCAGCTCGTCCTGCCCATCTGATCGACCGCGGGGTCGGGACTAGCCCTGGCCCGCGAGCTTCAGGCGATCGTCCAGGCGTCCTCGGTGAACAGCAGCCGGCCCAGCTGGTCCTCGGAGGGAGGATCTACGGAGCCCTCGGCGCGCCGGAAGGCAGGGCGGTGCACCTCACGAAATATGCCGATCGGCGTCGGGCCGCTCGGTTCTTCGGCCAGGTGCGCAAGCGAGTAGGCAAGTCCGGGGTCGGCAGCTCGAGGGTCGTGCACGACGAGCGCTTGCTCGCCTACGTCGGCGACTTCGACGACCTCGAGCGAGCCGTCGCCGGTCCGCGCGATCCCCCGCTCTCCATCGGCGCCGAATCTGATCGGCCTCCCCGCTTCGAGTCGGATCTGGTTTGAGTCCTTCAGCCCCTTGTCGGTCAGCGCCGAGAAGGCGGCGTCGTTGAAGACCGGGCAGTTCTGGTAAATCTCGATCAGGGCCGCACCGTCGTGATTGGCGGCGGCGCGGAGAATTTCGGCCAGGTGATGGCGGTCGCGGTCGATGGTCCGCGCGACGAAGGTCGCCTCCGCCCCGAGGGCCAGCCCGATGGGGTTGAAGGGATGGTCCGCCACCCCGAACGGCGTCGACTTCGTGACCTTGCCGAGCTCCGAGGTAGGCGAGGCCTGTCCCTTGGTGAGACCGTAGATCTGGTTGTTGAACAGAAGGATCTTGAGCGGCACGTTGCGGCGCAGCGCGTGGATGAGGTGGTTGCCCCCAATGGAGAGCGCGTCGCCGTCGCCGGTGACCACCCAGATCGAGAGATCGTTGCGCGTCGCCGCGAGGCCGGTGGCGATGGCAGGGGCTCGCCCGTGGATGCCGTGCATCCCATAGGTGTCCATGTAGTAGGCAAAACGGCCCGCGCACCCGATCCCCGTGACGAACACGATGCGTTCTGGCGGGATCCCCAGCTCGGGCATGAACTGCTGCACCGCAGAGAGCACGGCGTAATCGCCGCAACCGGGGCACCAGCGGGTCTCCTGGTCAGACTGGAAGTCGGCCTTGGTGAGCTCCTCGGGAGCCCCACCGTTCGTGTGCGGCGCGGCGCCGTTGCCGTTTGAAGTGCTCACCCCTTGCCTCCGTCCGCCCGGGCGAGAATCTCGCGCTCGACCTCGGCGGCAAAGATCGGCTGGCCCTGGACCTTGCAGAACGATTCGACGTCGACGAGGAAGCGACCGCGCAGCAGGAGCGCGAGCTGACCCGTGTTCATCTCGGGCACCAGGACGCGGTCGAAGAAGCTCAGCACGTCGCCGGTGTTTGCGGGCAGCGGGTTGAGGTGGCGGATGTGCGCGCACGCAACTTCGACGCCCTGCTCCCTCGCGCGGCGCACCCCGGCGCGGATCGCACCCTCGCTCGAGCCCCAGCCGAGCACCAGCAGCTTCGCCTCCGGACCACCGTCGACGGTGAGCGGGGGCACCTCTCGCGAGATCCCCGCTACCTTGGCGGCCCGCAGCTCGGTCATGCGAGCGTGGTTGGCGGCGTCGTAGGAGACGTTGCCCGTGTCGGCTTCCTTCTCGAGTCCGCCGATCCGATGCTGCAGACCCGGCGTTCCTGGTATGGCCCAGGGACGGGCGAGGCGCTCGTCGCGTGCGTAGGGCAAAAGCGGGTTATCGCGTTCTGGTGCGGCAAACGCCGGGTCGATCTCGGCCAGCTCCCCCACCTCGGGAATCCGCCACGGCTCCGAGGACGAGGCAAGGAACGTATCCGAGAGCAGGATCACCGGGGTCCGGTAGCGGATCGCAATTCGCACCGCCTCGAATCCCGCGTCGAAGCAGCCCCCAGGGGTCGAGGGGGCGATCACCGGCACCGGTGATTCCCCGTGGCGGCCGAAAATGGCCATCAGTAGATCCGACTGCTCGGTCTTCGTGGGCATCCCCGTCGAGGGACCCGCCCGTTGCACGTCGACCACCACCATGGGCAGCTCCAGCGCCACCGCCAAGCCCACCGTCTCCGCCTTGAGGTCCATCCCCGGCCCGCTGGTGGCGGTGACGCCGATCTGGCCGCCGAACGCGGCGCCGAGCGCCATACCCGCCGCTGCGATTTCATCCTCAGCCTGGATCGTCGAGACCGCGAACCCCTTGTGCCGCGAGAGCTCGTGCAGAAGCTCGGAGGCCGGCGTGATCGGGTAACTCGCCAGCAGCAGCGGCAGGCCGCTGCGGACGCTGGCGGCGACCAGCCCGAGCGACAGCGCCTTGGTTCCGTTGACATTGCGGTACGTGCCGGGCGGCACGTCGGTGGCGCGAGCCACGTGGTACTGAACATCGAGCAGCTCGGTCGTCTCACCGAACGACCACCCGGCCTTGAAGGCTTGGACGTTGGCCTGCGCCACGGCCGGCTTGGAGCCGAACTTCTGCTCTATCCACTGCTCGGTGACGTCGGTGGGCCGGCCGTACATCCACGACAGCAAACCCAGCGCGAACAGGTTCTTTGCTCGTCCCGCGTCCCGGGTGGAGGCGCCCTCGACCCCTTCCACCGCGCGCGTGGTCAACGTCGTCATGGGGATGCGATGCAGGCGGTAGGCGGTGAGCGAACCGTCCTCGAGAGGGTTGGAGTCGTAGCCGGCCTTTTCGATGTTGCGCTTCGTGAACGCATCCTCGTTGGCCACGATGGCCGCGCCTTTGGGCAGCTCGGGGAGGTTGGCCCGCAGCGCTGCCGGGTTCATGGCCACGAGCACGTTGGGCGCATCGCCCGGGGTGAGGATGTCGCGCGAAGCGAAGTGGATCTGGAAGGCCGAGACGCCCGCCAGCGTGCCCGCCGGGGCCCGGATCTCGGCCGGGAAGTTCGGCAGCGTGGCGAGGTCGTTGCCCAGCGCAGCGGTCGCGTCGGTGAACCGGGTCCCGGCAAGCTGCATGCCGTCTCCGGAGTCGCCCGCGAAGCGGACAACGACCCGTTCCCGTTCTTCGACGGTCTTGGTCACAAATCCCCTGGAGTTTCCACCGGCGTCAAGCGCTTACTGATTGTACGTAGCCGCGGAGACGGGCAGTGCCGATGCTGGTTGCTTAACCTCAAATTCGTATCGGGCGCGCGCATGCGCGCGCCCGCCGGCGGCGCATGCGCCGCCGGGACCCGGCCGCATGCGGCCGGGTCAACCAAGCGATTTAGATCTTGTGGACGTTGATCGCCTTGGGGCCCTTGGGTCCGGCCTCCTCTTCGTAGGAGACCTTCGAGCCCTCGGCCAGCGAGCGGTAACCCTCGGAGTCGATCGACGTGTGGTGGACGAAAAGGTCGCGGCTGCCCTCGTCAGGCGTGATGAAGCCGAATCCCTTCTCGTCGCTGAACCACTTGACTGTTCCCGTTGGCATGTGGAGTCCTCCTCCGGAGCCAGAAGTGCTGCTACGCGGAGGACTTCAGTGGTCCCAGCGCCTGCACCTGCTTTTGCCGCGAACCTGACGCGACCTTACGAATGCAGACGCTACCACGGTTGGTGTACGCGTCGTCGCGCGGTGAACAACGACGTAGGCTGCGGGGGTGCGGTGGCTGATCGATGGCATGAACGTGATCGGGACCAGGCCCGACGGCTGGTGGAAAGACCGCGACGGCGCCATGCTGCGCCTGGTCGACCAGATCGAACGCTGGGCTGCGGCGGCCGGCGAGGAGGTCACAGTGGTGTTCGAGCGCCCGCCTTCGCCGCCCATCCGCTCCAGCGTGATCGACGTCGCGCACGCACCGAGACCCAAACCGCACGCTGCCGACGACGAGATCGTGCGCCGACTGCGTGGATTGTCAGGCAATGCCGAGGTGCGGGTCGTCACCTCCGACCGCTGGCTGGCCGATCAAGCCTTCGCCCTGGGTGCGGTCGTTATGTCTGCGGAGTTGTTTCGGGGATGGCTCGAGGAGGACTAGAGCTCAGAGTGGGACCTCGTACTCCACCATCGAGGTGAGCCGGCCCACGGTGTCGTAAAGCGACCTCGCGGCGCCGTTGAACTGCTGGGTGTGCCAGTACACACGCTCGCTGCCCTGAGTCCGGGCCTCGCTGAACACGGCGTCGAAAAGAGCCCGCGAGACATCGCCCCCGCGCGCCGCGCGGTCCACGTACAGATCCTCGAGGTAGCAGTACCCGTCCGTGGCCCAGGTGCTGGGATGAAACACCAGATGGGCGAGCCCGACGGGCTCCCCGTCGGGTGCCGTCGCGACCAGCCCGAGCATGCCTTCGCTGCCGTCGCGCAGCCGCTGGAAGGTCAGTTGAGTGACGTGGTCGGGGATCTCGGCGCGGTAGAAAGACAGGTACCCGGCCCACAGGTCAAGCCAGCGATCACGGTCACCATCTTGCAGGCGTCGCACGCTATACGGGCCGTCCGTAGGCACGGACCGATCTTACGGTGACGATCGGGTTAAAGGCTCGTGCCGAGAGGACGACCTTGCGACAATGGACGCATGGCGGAACAGCGCCAGCAAAGCTCGCCTCCTGCCACCAGGCGCAACTCCGGCCAACGCGGTCCGGGACAGCCCCCCGCGCCGCCCGCTTGGAGGGTCACGCCGGCGCCGGATGGGCGCGGACGCCAGCCCCAGCAACAGCCTTCCCGTGGGCCCAGCGCCCGCTGGATGCTGCTGCTGCTCGCGGTCGGCCTGCTGGCGCTCAACCTGTGGATCTCCTCGCAGGCGCTGCAGCCCTCGCCGCGAGTCCAGATCCCGTACAGCCCGACGTTCATCAGTCAGGTCAACGCGGGCAATGTCAGCTCGATCTCCTCGACCGGCAGCTCGATCCAAGGCACGGTCAAGCACCAGATCACCTACCCGCCGAACAGCAAGAACAGCCAGACCACAACGCTGTTCTCGACCCAGATCCCGTCGTTCGTCCCGGGGTCGTCGCTGTTCAGCCAACTCCAGAAACAACACGTCACGATCAACGCGCACCCGGCTTCGAGCGGGCCCTCGTTCTTGGCGGAGCTGCTGCTGGGCTTCGGCCCGACGCTGCTGCTGGTCCTGTTGTTTGTCTTCATCATGCGACGCGCCGCCGCGGCTGCCGGCGGCGGAGCTGGCGGATTGATGTCCTTCGGCCGCTCGCGCGCGCGACGCGTAGAGAGCGCGGAACAGCAAGTCACCTTCGCTGACGTGGCGGGCATCGACGAGGCCAAGGAAGAGCTCACCGAGATCGTCGATTTCCTGCGCAATCCCGACAAGTACCTGAAACTTGGCGGCAAGATCCCGCGTGGGGTATTGCTGTCGGGGGCGCCCGGCACGGGCAAGACGCTGCTCGCTCGCGCGGTGGCGGGCGAAGCCGGCGTGCCCTTCTTCCAGATGTCCGCCTCGGAGTTCGTCGAGATGATCGTCGGAGTCGGCGCCTCGCGCGTACGCGATCTCTTCCAGCAGGCCAAGACCGCCGCGCCCGCGATCATCTTCATCGACGAACTCGACGCGATCGGGCGCTCTCGCGCCGGCGGCGGGGCCAACATCACGGGTGGCCACGACGAGCGCGAGCAGACCCTCAACCAGATCCTCACCGAGATGGACGGCTTCGACCCGCGCACGGGCGTGATCGTTCTCGGCGCGACCAACAGGCCGGAGATTCTCGACCCGGCACTGCTGCGTCCCGGTCGCTTCGACCGTCGGGTGGCCGTACAGCCTCCCGACCGCGCCGGCCGAGAAGCGATCCTGCGTGTGCACATCCGCTCCGTCCCTCTTTCCCCCGAGGTCAACCTGGGCTCACTTGCGTCGGCGACCCCGGGCATGGTCGGCGCCGACCTGGCGAACCTGGTCAACGAGGCGGCATTGCTGGCGGCGCGGCGAAACCATCAGCAGGTCTCTCGCGAGGATCTCACGGACGCGCTCGAGCGGATCGTTTTGGGAGCGGAGCGCAAGGTCATGCTCTCGGAGGATGATCGCCGCCGGACCGCGTACCACGAGTCCGGTCACGCGATCGTCGGCATGCTGACCGACGGCGCCGACCCGGTGCGCAAGGTCTCGATCATCCCCCGTGGGCAGGCGCTCGGAGTGACATTCGCGGCGCCTGACGCCGACCGCTTCAACTTCGACGAGCGCCACCTGATGGCACAGATCAAGGTCGCGCTCGGGGGCCGCACGGCGGAGGAGCTGATATTTGGCGATCTCACGACCGGCGCAGAATCGGACATCCAGCAGCTGACACGGATCGCCCGGCACATGGTTGGCCGGTGGGGCATGAGCCCGGCGATCGGCCCGATCGCGGTGCTCCCCAGCGACGGCGTGAGCCCGTTCCTGCCCGGCGCATCGGAGACCTCGGAGGCCACCCAGCGGCTGATTGACGACGAGGTCCGCCGCATCGTCGAGACCGCCCACGCGGAGGTCGGCGAGCTACTCCGCGACCACCGGGGCAACATCGACTCGCTCGTTTCAGCCCTGCTCGAGCACGAGACGCTCGACGAGGCTGACGCCTACGCGGCCGCCGGCCTTCCCCGCCGCCAGGTCGCAGAGCCAGAGCCCCAGCCGGCCATCACCGAAGAGGTCTAGCTCAATCGTGTAGGTGCGTGAGGCGGGCCAGCGCCTCGTGACACTCCACGACTCGCTGTTTGACGGGGTCGTCGTCGGGCCGGTCGTGGACCATGTCCCAGGTCCGGTCGGCGACCTCGCGGGCGGTCTCCGGGGTGGCCAGTTCCCGGAGCCGGTCGACCACTCGCAGCTCGAAAGTCCGCAGCTGGTCGGCAGGCTCGCCCGGCGCGAGCCGCGGGAGCGGTTCACCGACCGCCTCTTTCCACATCGCGGTCGCGACCAGAAGCCGGTTACGCAGCGTGATCTGGTCCATCAGGTGACCCATGCTAAGCAATGCGCGACCTGGCGCGGGCACTTTCACATCCCGGCGTGTTACGGTCGCCTGATGCAGGACGACACAGCTGCCGCCGACCACTCCGAGGACGAGCGCGAAGAGGGCGACTCCGAGGGCAGCGGCATCTCCGAAGAGCATGGGTACGAGGGCGCCGGCGTGGAAGAGGGCGGCGGCTACCAGCGCAGCGCCGAAGGCGGCGGGGGCTACGAGCAGAGCGGCACCGAAGGAGAGGGTTACGACCCGCGCCGCGAGGCGGAGGGCGACCCCTAGGGTCGGCCGGCGGGGTTCGAGTCGCGGTCGGCGTCCAGGTCGCGGCCGGCATCTAAATCGCGGCGGGACACTCCTCAGCGGATCGCCGGAAGCTCCTGCTGGAGGCTCTCCACGGGCGCGAACAGGTCACCATTGGTCGCGATCCGGCGCAGTACGTCCTCGGTTGTAAACGTCAACAGCTCGGGGTCACCCTCCTCGCGGCAGCGAATCACCTCTTCCCAGGTCAGGGGCGTAGATACGGTGGGGCGCTCTCGCGCGCGCACTGAGTAGGCGTTGACGGTGGTCTTGTGCTCATCGTTCTGGCTCCAGTCGACCAGCACCCTTCCCGGACGACGGCTTTTTGTCATGCGCGCCGTGACCAGGTCGGGAAGCCGCTGCTCTAAGAGCTCCGCCAGCCGGCGCGCAAACGGCTTCGTGGCGGCGTAGGAGGTAGGCGTATTGAGCGGTACGCACACCTGCATGCCCTTGGAGCCCGAGGTCTTGGCAAACGCCTGGAGGCCCAGGCGATCGAACAGGTCCGCCAGCAGTTGCGCGACCTCGCAGCAGCGGACGATGTCGGCTGGGGGACCGGGATCAAGATCGAACATGACCATGGTCGGCCTCCCAGGCTCCTGCGCCCGAGAGAGCGACGTATGAAGTTCGATGTCCGCCAGGTTCCCGAGCCACACCAGCGTCGCGCGCTCCTGCACCAGCGTGTAGTCGATGCCGCCGATCTTGCGCGTCTGTATCCACTCCGGCCGGTGCGAGGGCGACTGCTTTTCGTAGAAGTACTGGCTGTCGACGCCGTTGGGATAGCGCTTCAAGGTCAACGCCCGGTCGCGCAGGTGGGGCAGAGCGGTCTCCGCCACACGCGCGTGATACGAGATCAGGTCGCCCTTGGTAAAGCCCGTCTGCGGAAAGAGGACCTTGTCCCAGTTGGAGATCTTCAGCTGCCGGCCGTCCAGCCGGATGCCCAAGGAGCCATCGGGTAGGCGCTGAGCCTGATCGAAGAGCGCCTCGGGGCCGTCGCTCGGTGAGGGTTGGTTTGCGCGGGCGGTCGTCGCTTCGGGAGCGGGTGGATCGTCGGGTCGCTCGCGCACGACCTCGGACGGCTCCCGGTCGTCGCGCAGGCCCTTGAAGGAGGGGGCGCGCAGGACGCCCTCGGCCGTCCACTCGGCGAACTCAACCTGAGCCATCAGCCGCGGCTGCACGAACACCGCTCCCTTCGGCGGCGCGAGCCCGCGTCTGAAGGGCTTGCTTGTCCTCCGAAGCGGCGCGAGCTTTTGCGCGAGTTCCTCGAGCGTGCGCTCGGTGAAGCCGGTCCCCACGCGACCCGCGAACGCCAGCTCGCCGTCCTCAAAATGGCCGACAAGGAGCGCGCCGATTCGGTCCGTGCGCCTGCCCTCACCAGGCAGCCAACCCCCGATTACGAATTCCTGGCTGAGGCGATGCTTGATCTTCAGCCATGCTCCGCTGCGCCTGCCCGGCTCGTAGCAGGAGTGCAGCCGCTTGGCGATCACCCCTTCTAGGCCCCGCTGCCGCGTCGCCTCCAGCAGGCTGGTGCCCGCTCCGCGGTGGGCGGCCGGAACTTGCCAGGCGGCGCCGCCGAGGCCCAATTCTTCGAGCCGAGCGCGTCGCTGCACGTAGGGAACCTCGAGCAGGGCCACGCCGTCGAGGTAGAGCAGATCGAAGATCGCGTAGACCACCGGAATCGTTCCCTGCAAACGCCGGACCGCCGCCGGCGAGGTGACGTGCATGCGGCTCTGAAGCCGCTCGAAACTGGGTTTGCCGCTGTCGTCGAAGGCCACGATCTCACCGTCGAGCACCGCCTCGCGCATGCCGAGATCGCGCAGCAGGCCGCGCACCTCCGGGTAGGAGTCGGTGATCTCGCGCTGGTTGCGGCTCTCCAGCCGCAGCCGGCCCGGGCGTACATACGCAATCGCCCTGATCCCGTCCCATTTGAGCTCGAACGACCACTCTTTTTCCGGCTTGGGGACATCGGTCGCGGGGCGGGCGAGCATCGGAACGATCCTCTCCGGCATGGGCTGGCGGCCCGGGTCGGCGGCCGCGTCCATGCGGTGGATCATCCAGTCGCGCTGACCGTCGCCTTCGCGCTCTGCGGCCGCTCGCTTCTTGCCCGAGTCAAGCGCGAACAGCGCGTAGCGGCCGTTGAGCCGCTCGCCGTGGAAGGTGATCTCGATCTTGTTTGGCTCCCACTTGTGCTGCTCGAAGGTCCCCGTATCCCAGACCATCATGGCCCCGGCTCCGTACTCGCCGGCGGGGATCTCTCCCGCGAACTCGAGGTACTCCATGGGGTGATCTTCCGTGCGTACGGCCAGCCGGTTGTCGGCCGGCTCCGGGGGGATCCCGTTGGGGATCGCCCACGAGGCGAGCGCTCCGTCGTGCTCGAGACGGAGGTCCCAGTGAAGCCGTCTGGCGTGGTGCTCCTGGACGGTGAAGCGCGGGCGCCTCCTTGCCTCCGCCTGCCCGTCGCCGGCGGGTTCGGGCGTGGCCTTGAAGTCACGCTTGCGGCGGTAGGTCTTGAGCTTCTCGTCGGGCATCGGGCTCAGCGTTTCGGCGAACTCTGTTGATTCACTTGCGCCCGGCGCAAAGGAGATCAACATCGCTCGGCTCTTACACAGTTTGCAGCTCGGGCCTAGGGCCCGGGCGGTCGTGCGATGCGGGCCTGGCGGGCGGTCATGAACCGGCGGCGCAGGAGATAGAACAGCAACGCGAACACCGGCACCGCCACGACGACGAGCACGACGCGGTCGCTCGCGGTTCCCACGGTCAGCTCGAGCGCGGTGACGACTGCGAGCGAGGGGATCGCCGCGAGCAGGGTGGCGTGTGACCGGTAGCCAGAGAAGTGCTCGCGGGCGGTGAATTCGACGACGCCGAGAGCAAGAACGATCAGCCCCACATAGAGAGCCGGTCCTCCTCCCCGAATCATGCCGATCACGAATGCGATCCCTCCCGCGAGGATCGCCAGCTCCGATACCGGAACGCCGCCAAAGGGCCCCTGCGGGCGCTCTCCGACCGTTCCCAGCGTGCGGTGCTCGGCATACCGCTGCCGGTCGGCAGCGACCTCGCGTTCGGCGCTTCGCTCTCGCCGCGTCGACGTCGCCACGTGTGGTTGGCGAGCTCGCGTGCGCCGCTTGCGCTTGGACCTCTGGCTGGCCACGACTGCCGGGCAGGATAGTCCGCTCCCGCTCGCCTTCCGCCGATTATGCTGCGGCAGCGCTCATGGACGGCGGCTCCGCGCCGGGGGGCCGGCACCGCCGGGCAACGATTGGGGATCAGCCGCTAGTCGAAAGCGACGACCGGCAGGCTGGTCACGGGCGAGCCATCCGGCGGCTCGGCGAAAACCGTTTGTGGCGGGGCGTCCTGCGCGCGATCGGCGGCGTCGCCGTATGGCTCGGCGACGCCCTCCCTTTCCGCGGCGAAGCGATAGCCCACGCCGAAGTGGGTGTGGATATACGTCCACCGAGGTGAGCCGGTGCGCAGCTTCTGGCGCATCTTGCCGACGAAGACGTCCACCGACCGATCGCCGCGCGCCATCGCGTAGCCCCAGAGGGTCTCGTAGATCTCCTCGCGTCGCAGAACCCGCTCCGCCTGATAGAGGAGATAGAGAATTTCGAATTCACGCGCCGTCAGCTCGAGGCTCCGCTCGCCGATATATGCCTGGTGCCGGTCGGGGCGGATGGTGATCTCCCCCACCTCGTTTGAGTCCTCCAGCATCGGCAGTTCGCTGCGGCGCTGGCGGCGCACCGCGGCCTGTACAACCGCGATCAGCTCCTCGGGATGGCACGGCTTGGTGATCCATGCATCGGCAGCGAGGCGCAGTCCGCGCACCCGCTGTGCCAGCGAGGACGGGCCGGTGCAGATGACCACAACCAAGCTGGGGAGGCGGGCGCTGAGGCGCTCGAGGTATTGCCAGCTGTCTGGTCCAAGCAACGCCAGATCGACGAACACAGCGTGCAGACGCATCTCCACCAGCCGCTCTGGCGTGACGGGTGCGGGGAGAGCTCGAAACTCCCAGCCGGCGGCTTCGACACGGTTCGCGAGGACGCGCACAAAGCCAGAGTCGCGGTCGATCGCGGCGACCCGCAGCCGACCTGCGGGCTCTCTCAAAGCGGCGACGCTGTCGCTGTTCGCCAGCCCCGTTTCGGGCGACATCATCGTGCACAGAGGATAGCGGTCGGTGCGGCATGGCCGCTATCGTCTGGCGCCGCACCATTGGCCACGCCGACAAAGCCAAGAGACCCGGCTAGCTCCGACCCAGCCGGGCAACAGGACGGGCGCCCGCTCAGGGATCGTCGCGATCGGCGGCTGCGGCGAACTGTCGGGTTGATCCTGATTGTGGTCGCTTTTGTGGCCGTCGGGGTCGCGATCTCTCGAGGAGGCGGCGCCGCTCCGCCCAAGCCCGGCAGCCCGCAGGCGAAGAGGGACGTCGCCGCCGTGGAGGGGCTCTTGGCGGGGATCCCTCAATCTGGGGTCAGGCTCGGACCGGCGCGGGCACCTGTGACGGTGACCGAATTCGCCGACCTCGAGTGCTCGTTCTGCAGGACATTCGCGCTCGGGGCCGAGCGGCAGCTCATCTCTCACCAGGTCAGGGACAGCCGCGTCAAGGTCGTCTACCGCTCTCTTTGCACGGCGACCTGCACCGGCCCGCTCGGACATGCCGGCTTCGCCGGCCAGCAGTCCGCCGCGTACGCCGCCGGCATTCAGAACCGCGGCTGGTCCTACATCGAGCTGTTCTACGAGGAGCAGGGGGGTGAGGGCACCAGCTACGTCACGCCTTCATACCTCGACGGCCTCGCCCGCCAGCTCTCCGGACTTGACTACGGGAGGTGGAGCTCCGATAAGGGTCTGCCGCAAATGCGACGCGAAGTCGCCGCCGACGAGCGAGCCGCGAGCGCCCAAGGTTTCGGCACGACCCCCACGGTCGTCGTACGCGGTCCCCGGGGAACCGCCCACCCGCTCGTTGGCGAACCCACCTACGGGCAGCTTCGGGCCGCGATCGCGTCGGTCCAGTGACCCTGGGCGCGACCCGTCCGGCCGGCATCGGCACGAGCGATGCCCGCAGTGTCGCCGTGATCGATCTCGGTTCGAATTCCTGGCGGCTGGTCGTTTTCGGCTACGGCGCCGGCTGGTGGAGACGTACCGATGAGCTGTACGAAAACGTCCGCATCGGCGCCGGGATGGGGAAAAGCGGCCGGCTGAGCGGCGAGGCGATCGAGCGGGGGCTGGAGACGCTGACGGTGTTCGCGCACTTCTGCCAGGCGCACGGGCTCGATCCCGACGATGTCCACGTCGTCGCGACGAGCGCCATCCGCGAGGCGTCAAACAGGGAGAAGTTCGTGCGCGCCGCAGAGGACCGGTCGGGGTTGAAAATCGAGGTGCTCTCTGAAGACGCCGAGGCATGGTTGGGCTACCTCGCGGCGGTCAACACCTCCACGGTTACGGACGGAGCCGTACTTGAGATCGGGGGCGGCAGCCTGCAGTTGATCCGGGTGGCGGGACGGCAGGCCTACGAGCGGCCATCGTTTTCCCTTGGCGCCGTCAGGCTGACCGAAGAGTTGATGCCGGGGCCCGGGCCGACACGAAAGCAGGAGCTCGAGGCGGTCCGCGCGCGCGCCAAATCGTTGCTCGCCGAGCAGCAATGGTTGGGTGCCGACTCGGGCGCGACGGGCAGGCTTGTGGGCCTCGGCGGCGCCGTGCGCAACCTCGCCGCCGCCGCGATGCACGCCGCCGGGTTCCCCGACCTCGGAGTCCAGGGGTTCGTCCTGACGCGCAAGGTTTTGGCGGAACTGGTCCGCGAGTTGGCGGCGTTGCCCGTCAGCGAGCGGAAGTCGCTGTCGGGCATCAAGCCCGGGCGCGAGGACATCATCCTCGCGGCTGCGTTGGTGATCGAGAGCGTCGTCAATCTTGGCGGCTTCGACGGAGTCGAGGTCACGGAGGCCGGATTGCGCGAGGGCGTCTTCTTCGCGCGGACGCTGTTTGCCGATTGGGACGGCCGGAACCCCGTGTTCGCGGACGTCCGCCGCGCGGCGGTGACCAACCTCGCGATCCAGT
>DASYAP010000170.1:0-10376 GCA_036501265.1 Solirubrobacteraceae bacterium
CGTGATCAGGCGGTAGAGATCCTCGACGACCACCGGGTCCTCGTCGGGGGCGCCAGCCGCAACGGCGACGATCTGCTGCGCGAGGACGTCCAGCGGGTTTCGGGGCACCACGGTCGCCTCGATCTCGCCCTCGCGCATGCGGTTGGCGACCACGGCGCACTCGAGCAGGTCGGCACGAAACTTGGGGAATATCCGACCCCGGCTAATCTCGGTGATCGTGTGGCCGGCGCGCCCGACGCGCTGAAGCCCACGGCTGACCGACTTGGGCGACTCGACCTGGATCACGAGGTCTACCGCTCCCATGTCGATTCCGAGCTCGAGACTGGACGTCGCAACCAGACATGGAAGCTCTCCCGCTTTGAGCAGCTCTTCGACGACGCCTCGTTCCTCGCGGGCCAGAGATCCGTGGTGGGCGCGCGCGAGAGGCCGGTGTTCCCGGCCCGCGGCCTCGTCTTGCGCCGCCGCGAGCTCGTTGAGCCTCAAAGCCAGCCGCTCGGCGCCCCGGCGAGCGTTGACAAAAACGATCGTCGAGCGGTGGGAGCGGATCAGCTCAAGGAGCTCGGGGTACATCGCGGGCCAGACTGAGCGCGAGGTGGATTCACTGCCGCTGGTGAGCGCGCCAGGCCCCCCCTGGACGCCGTTCCCGTCGTAGCCGTCGGTGGACTCAGACCCGTCGGGCTCCGTCATCGACTCGACCGGCACACGAATCTCCAGGTCGAGCGGCTTGCGCACCTTGGTGTCCACGATCCTGCACGTTCTGCGCGGGCCCACCAGGAAGCGGCCAACCTCGTCAAGGGGGTGCTGCGTGGCCGAGAGGCCGATGCGCTGCAGGTCGCGGCCCGTGGCCCCGGCGAGCCGCTCAAGCGTTAGCGCGAGGTGCGCTCCGCGCTTGTTGGAGGCGACGGCATGGATCTCGTCGACGATGCACCAGCGCGTGCCTTTGAAGACAGCCCGGGCGCGACTCGTGAGCATCAGGTAGAGCGACTCGGGCGTGGTGATAAGGATGTCCGGCGGCTGGCGCAGCATCGCCTGGCGCGCCCGCTGTGGGGTATCGCCCGTCCTGACGCCGACGCTTAGGTCCGCTCCGATGCCACGGATCGGAGCGCTCAGGTTGCGCTCGATGTCGTACGAGAGCGCCTTGAGCGGAGAGACGTAAACCAGGCTCGTGTCTGGGGGCGTCTGCGCCTCCCCCGCAGAGTGGTCACCCGCAGAGCGTTCACTCACCAGCCGGTCGATTGCCCACAGGAAGGCTGCCAGGGTCTTTCCCGAGCCGGTCGGAGCGGAGATGAGGACGTGTTCGCCGGACGCGATCGCAGGCCATGCCATCGACTGCGCCGGGGTCGGCTCCGCGAATGCCTTGGTGAACCATTCACGCGTCGCCGCGGTAAAGCCGGACAGTGGGTCCGCGTCCTCGTTTCTCGTCGCCTGCTCGTCGCTACGTTTCGGCACCGTCAGGCCAGCGTAGCGGCGAGGTCTTATCGCGTATCAGGTGCGGCGATCAGCTTCCGCGCGTGCGCGAATACCTCGTCGAGCATGTCCTCGGTGAGCCTTCCAGTGAAGGTGTTCTGCTGGCTGGGGTGGTAGCAACCGAGCAGTACATAGCTCCCAACCGACACGCTGGTCCCGTGGCCGAAACGAGGCTGTGGCCGAGGGAGCGCGATCCCCTTCGCGCGCATCGCTCGCAACCCGGCATCCCAGGCAAAGCCGCCAAGGCAAACGATCGCGCGGACCGCGGCGAGCAGGTCGAGTTCGCGCACGAGGTAGGGGAGGCAGTTGTCGCGCTCGACCGGCAAGGGCCGGTTCGCCGGCGGGGCGCAGCGCACGGACGCGGTTACGTAGCAGTCACTCAGGCGCAGGCCATCGTCGCGCGAGCGCGATTCCGCCTGGTTGGCGAAGCCCGTCCGCCAGAGTGACGCGAACAGCCAGTCGCCAGATCGATCACCGGTGAAGATGCGGCCCGTGCGGTTGCCGCCGTGCGCCGCAGGCGCGAGCCCGAGGATCAGCAGCCTCGCCGTGGAATCGCCGAAGCCCGGCAACGGCCTGCCCCAGTACGGCTCTGACGCAAAGGCCGCCCGCTTGACCCGCGCGGTGTGCTCGCGCCACTCCACGAGGCGCGGGCAGCGGCGGCAGTCAACCACCTCGCGGTCGAGCACAGCGAGCCCTTCGGCGGTGTCGTTCACCGGCACCGCGGAAGGTTCACGCGCCGAGCGCTCTTCCGTAATGGCTGTAGTAGTAGTCGCGGTAGGCGCCGGAGCGCACCCGCTCCCACCACCAGCTGTTCTCCCGGTACCAACGCACAGTCCGCTCCAGACCTTCCGCCAAGGTCACCCGGGGCTCCCAGCCAAACGCGCGCAGACGCCCGGAGGACAGCGAGTATCGGCGGTCGTGGCCTGGTCGGTCCGAGACCAGCTCGATCAGCGACTCGTCCGCGCCCATCAGCGCGACAATCTTGCGCACCAGCTCGAGATTCTCGCACTCGTCCGGGCCACCGCAGTCGTAAACCGCCCCCGGCGAACCGCGCAAAAGCACCGTGCCGATGCCTTCACAGAAGTCCTCGGCGTACAGCCAGTTGCGCACGTTTCTACCGTCGCCGTAGACGGGCAGCCGGTCACCTGAAAGGGCGTTGAGGATCGTCAGCGGGATCAGCTTCTCGGGGTGCTGGTAGGGCCCGTAGTTGTTGGACCCGCGGCAGATGACGCCATCAAGGCCGTAGGTATGCACGTAGCTTGAGACGAGCAGGTCCGCGCCCGCCTTGGTCGCGCTGTACGGCGACGAGGGCCGCAGCGCGGACTCCTCGTTAAAAGAGCCCGACTCGATCGAGCCATACACCTCGTCCGTGGAGACCTGCAGATGGCGAAGCCCGCGCGCAGACGCGGCCTCGAGCAACACCTGGGTCCCGTGCACGTTGGTGGTCACGAACTCGTCCGGGCCCGAGATCGAGCGGTCCACGTGCGTCTCGGCGGCGAAGTTGATGATCGCGTCGCAGCCGTCTGCTGCGTCGGCGACGGCCGCGGGATCCTCGATCGCGCCGTGCACAAGGCGGATTGCCTCCGAGACCTCCTGGAGGTTCTCGCGTCTGCCGGCGTACGTGAGCTTGTCAAGCACGGTGACGGCGTCTCCGTGCCGGCGCACCCGCAGCCGTACGAACGTCGAGCCGATGAATCCCGCCCCGCCGCAAACCAGCAGCCTCACCGCGCCCTGACCCCCGCGGCGAGGAACTCCCCTATCCCTTCCCGCCATTGCGGGAGCCCCGGGACCTCAGGGCGCCCGGAGCGAAGCACGCTGTAGGGAGGCCGCGGGGCGGGGCGCTCCATATCTTCCGTGCGACCGGGCTTGATCTCGGCGTTGAGCTGGGCCGCGTGGACCACCGCTTGAGCGAACTCGCACCACGAGCACTCCCCGCCACCCGATAGATGGACCGTTCCCTCCAGACGCGCCGCGGTGGCAAGCTCTATGAGTGCCGGCGCGAGGTGGCCTGTGAAGGTAGGGGAGCCGACCTGATCGTCTACTACGGTCAGTACGTCCCGCTCTGCCGCCAGCCGCAGGATGGTACGAGGGAAGCAACGACCGCCGTTCCCGAACAGCCACGAGGTGCGCACGACGGTATGGGCATCAGGCGCCGCGCTCTGGACGGCCCGCTCACCGGCGAGCTTCGAGCGGCCATAAGCCGAAAGTGGCGCTGGGCGGTCGGATTCCAGATACGGCGTGCTCCTGCTGCCGTCGAAGACGTAGTCGCTGGATATGTGCACTGTCCACGCACCGATCGCTGCGGCGGCCCGCGCGACATTCCCCGCGCCGGCTCCGTTCACTGTCGCGGCCGGCCGCTCGTCGAGCTCCGCCCGGTCCACATCCGTCCAGGCGGCGCAATTGATGACGACCGCTGGAGCCAGCCGCCTCAGCTTTTGCGCGACGGCCTGGCTATCGGTCACGTCGAGCTCAGAGCGCGACCACCCGACAACCTCAACGTCGGCGGATTCGGCGGCCCTGCGGACGTCGGTGCCGAGCATGCCGCCCGCCCCTGTGACGAGGATGCGCATGGCCGGTCAAGAGTAAACGGCCCCCGGATGGTGACCCGGTGGGTCAGCGGCCCTTCGGCCAGCTAAGAGCGCCCGTAAACCGGTATCGCGGCACCGCTGATTGGCGCCGAGGCGGGCGAGAGGAGGTGGGCTATGACCGCTGCGATCTCGGCCGGTTTGACCCAACGATCGTGGTCGGCGCTGGGCATTGCGGCCCTGTTGGCGGGCGTGTCGATGACGCTGGGAAGGATCGCGTTGCACCGAACGCCGTCGTCGAGGTACTCCTTCGAGACCGCCTGGGCATACGCGATCACCGCCGCTTTTGAGGCAATGTAACCCGCCGCGCCTGCAAACGGCGCCAGCGCCGCCCGGGAGCCCACGCAAACGATCGAGCCGGCGCCCTGCTCGAGCAGAGAGGGAATGGCGGCCTGGGTCACGAGATAGGTGGGACGGAGATTGAGCCGGAACTGGCGCTCGAATTCCTCAACCGGCGTCTCGTGCACGCGGCCGCCGGCGGCGAAGCCGCCGACCAGGTTGACGAGCCCCCTGAGTGGAGCGCCGCCCGGACCCGTCGCCGCCGAAACGACCTTCGCCGCGGATGCCTCCTCGAAGAGGTCGGCCTCGACGAGCTCGAGTCCCTCACGCGGTTCAAGCCGCTCGAGTTCCTTGGGGACGATCCACGGCACCACCACGCGCCACCCGTCCGAGAGCAGCCGCTCTACGACCGCAGAGCCGAGTCCGCCAGTCCCTCCAGTCACGATTGCGGTGGCTTCCATGTCGCCTCTCTGCCGTCCGCGGCCAACTCTATCTTCGGCGTCGATGCAGGTTCGCGAATTCACAGACGGGTGCGATGTGGCTCAGGCACTGCTGGTGCGCGAGGTCGAGATACGCAGGCGTCGAGACGGCTCGGAATACCTACGGCTGCTTCTGGGAGATAGGACGGGGAGCGTCCCAGCGGTGGTGTGGGAGGACGTCGAGCGGGTGCGCGAGTGCTGCCTGCTGGGCGAGGTTGTCTACGTGACCGGGCGCTTCGGCGTGCATCAACGCTATGGGCCACAACTCGCCATTGCGCAATTGCGCAACGCCGCGGAGCACGAATACCGGCGCGATGCCCTCCTGGACGGACCGGCACGCAGCGCCGATCAGATGGAGGCCGACCTGCGGGAGCTCCTCAACACGGTGCAGAACCCACACCTGCGCCGCCTGCTCAGGAGCGTCTTTGGCGACGGGTCGCAAATGTGGCGACGCTACCGCGATGCTCCCGCGGCCAAGATCTACCACCAGGCCTACCGTCACGGGCTGCTCGAGCACTCGCTGACCGTGGCGCAGGCGGTCGGCGCGCTTTCGCCGATCTTTTCGGGCATCAATCGCGACCTAGCGGTCACCGGAGCGCTTCTGCACGACGTCGGCAAGCTCGATGCGTACCTGCTCGACAACGGCACCGTCTCGATGGCAGATGAGGGGAGGCTTCAGGGCGAGATTCCGCTTGGCTATTACCGCATCAGGCGCGCGATCGAGACCATTGACGGCTTCCCCGAAGGACTGGCGCAGGCGGTGCTGCACATCATCCTTAGCCATCACGGCACCCTGGAGTACGGCAGTCCGGTGGTTCCGTGCACTCGCGAGGCCACGCTCGTGCATATGGTCGACAACCTCGGCGGTCGCCTGGGCAGTTTTGATCGCTTGGAGAAGCAGCTTCCAGCCGGCGAGCAGTGGTCGGCGTACGACAAGGCGCTTGGCGGCGGTGCTTACTTTGCCGCCCGCGTCGTTGAGCAGCAGCGCGCGGCCGCTTAGCCTACGCCCGTTTGCGCGCAACCCGTTCGGGTAGCGACGATTCAGCCATGCGCGCCGTCAACCCACCGATGCCGCCGCCGGCGCCAGGTGGACCCGACATACCCGATCCACGGCCACCAGGGCCCGCGCCGCCGGAGCCGGCTCCGCCTACGCCGACTCCCGATCCAACTCCGCTCCCGCCCGAGCCCAACCCGGTCCCGATCTGACCTGCAGCAGCGCTCTTCCGAGGTCCTGGAAGGGCGTGCCATCTGCGAGTCAAATGTGTGCAAATAGCGCCCCTTTGGGCCGCCCGGCCGACGGTCCGGCTTCCGCGCCCGACTACAGTTGCGGCGATGGCCAAAGACACCGAGAAGCTCATCCGACAGCTGTCGCTGATCTCGTTTTTGATGGCCGAACGCAGGCCGGTCACGGCCGCCGAGATCAGGACGGACGTCGAGGGGTACAGCGCGATGAACGAGGACGCGTTCGCGCGGCGCTTCTACGCCGACCGGTCGGAGCTCGAGGCGCTGGGGATCGTGCTTGCCGTCGAAAAGCCCGCGGACGGCATGGTCGAGCAGGAGACCTACTCCCTTCCTGCCGAGAACTTTCACCTGCCGCCGATCGCGTTTACAGACAAGGAGCTCGCCGCCCTGCGCATGGCGCTGCAGTTGCTGGACGGCGAGTTTGCCTACGCTGAACCGCTCCGGCTTGCCTTACAGCAGATCGCCTGGGGTCATCCCAGTCCGTTGACGGCGCCCGAACAGCACACCGTGGCGCTCGGGATCACCGGCTCGGCGGGGGGACATGAGGTTTCCCAGCGGTTGACCAAGATCGAGACGGCCATCTTCCGGCGCAAGACGGTCGTGTTCGACTACTACACCATCGAGCGGGATGCGCTGGGCTCGCGGCGGGTGGACCCTTATCAGCTGCTCTACCAGGGCGGCCAGTTCTATCTGGTGGGCCGGTCTCACGAACGCGACGGGATCCGGGTCTTTCGCCTTTCTCGTATTCGCGGCAAGGTCGCGTACGCCACCAAGGCCGAGCACGACTTCCAGCGCCCCCAGGGGTTCGATCCCCATGCATACGCGAATCGCATCCAGTGGCAGTTCGGCGAGTCGGCGGGCACGGGCGAGGTGTGGATCAAGGACCGAATCGCCTGGCAGATCGAGAGGCATTTCGGTGGCTACGGGGAGATGCGCGGCTCCGAGCATGGCAAGGTGTTCCTGACGCCCTATGCCGACTCCAGACAATTGATCGCATGGGTGCTCGGGCTGGGAGAGAACGCACGCATTCTGGGTCCAGCTCAACTCGAGTCCGAGCTGCAGGAACGCGTTGAGCTCCTGGTGCAGCGCCATACAGGGGAGCCCTCTGTCCCCGCCGCCCATGACGGCGCGGGCGACGGCGTCGCGCTCGACCCGCCTCCGCCGGAAGCTCTCGAGCCGTCGACATCGGCGGAAGGGGGGAACGGCCACCAGCCCGAAGGAGCGATTCGGCCCGAGCGGTTCGCTCGCCTGGTGACACTCGCCACAATGCTGATCGGGTCGGGGAGGGCCGGCCGCAAGCTTGCGGTGGGCGAACTCTGTCACGCGACCGGGGTCTCCGAACAGGAGTTGCGCGAGGACATCGCGGTGCTGAACCTCGTCAACTTCGGCGCGGGCACGTATGTGCTCTACGCGGAGATCGACGAGGAGGGGATGGTCGAGGTCGATCCCGAGCCCTACGGCGACTCCTTCGCGCGTCCGGCCCGCCTTTTGCCCGTCGAGGCAAAGGCGCTTGTGGCGGCGATCGACCTGATCGGCGAGCACATCCCGGAGGGATCGTTGGCGTCGGTCCGACAGAAGGTGGTAGCAGCCCTGGGCGAAGATCCCGTTCGGGAGGGGCTGCAGGTGGCGCCGCCGGCCCGTGACGACGCCGAGCTCTCGCATCTCCTCTCGCACGCGATCGCGGACAAGGAGCTGCTCTCGATCGACTACTACAAGGAGAACGAGGACGAATTTTCGCGCCGGGACATCGAGCCCTACGCACTCATCAACGGGCGCGAGGGGTGGTACGTCATGAGCTATGACATCTCGCGTGAGGCCGTCCGCCACTTTCGTCTTGATCGGATCAAGTCAGCCACGCCGACAGGGCACCGCTTCGAGCCGCGCCGCGACGTTGACCCGGTTGCTGACGTCGACGGTTGGCCCCGGACCGGCGAGGTGCCGGCTTCGCGACGCGCGCTCGTCTGGATCTCGCCAGAACGGGCGAGGTGGGTTCGCGAGCAGCGTTCGGTTCAACGCGAGCTCGAGGATGGCTCGGTCGTGGTCGAATTCGCCTTCGCCGGGATCGACTGGCTGGTGCGGGAGGTGCTCAAGGAAGCCGGTGACGCGGTGGTGCTCGAGCCCGCGGACGCCCGCGCAGCCGTACGCTCCGCCGCGGAGACGCTGGCCACCGCGGCCCATCCCTGAGCCAGCGCGAACCCTCGGTCGCCAAGCGTAGGCCTACCCAGTTCTCGGTCCCTGCGACCGGGATACCCTTGGCGGCGAGATGCAGGACTTAAAGGGGCTGATCCTGTCGGGGGGAAGGGGCACGAGGCTCCGACCGATCACCCACACGAGCGCCAAGCAACTCGTTCCCGTGGCCAACAAGCCGGTGCTCTTCTACGGGATCGAGGCGATGGCGGCGGCCGGCATCGAGGACGTCGGCGTCATCATCGCGCCCGAGACCGGCGCAGAGATTCAGGCCGCCGCGGGAGATGGGTCTCGCTTTGGCGTGAGCCTCAACTACATCCTGCAGGAAGAACCGCTTGGTCTGGCCCACGCAGTCCTCACCGCCAAGTCCTTTTTGGATTCGTCGCCATTTGTGATGTATCTCGGCGACAACCTCCTTCAGGGCGGCATCGATGCCCTGGTCGCCGCGTTCCGTACCCACGAGCCGGCGGCCCTGATTCTGCTGACGGAGGTTCCGGACCCTCAGAACTATGGTGTGGCCGAGCTATTCGACGGTCAGGTCGTACGGCTGCTCGAGAAGCCAGTAGAGCCGCAAACGAATCTGGCGCTGGTCGGCGTCTACATGTTCACGCCAGCGGTTTTCCGGGCCGCCGAGGCAATCACGCCTTCTGCCCGCGGTGAACTCGAGATCACCGAGGCGATTCAACATCTCATCGACCACGGCATGAGCGTCGAGCCTCACATCGTCAAGGGATGGTGGAAGGACACCGGTCGGCTCGAGGACCTGCTCGCCGCCAACCGGCTCGTGCTCGACACCGTTGAGACCCGCGTGGAAGGCGAGCTTTCAGAATCCCAGCTCGACGGCAGGGTTGTGATTGAGCCGGGGGCGCGGCTTCACCGCTGCGCCGTGCGCGGACCCGCGGTGATCGGCAAGGGCGCCACGCTGACCGACTGCTACGTGGGTCCTTACACCGCGATCGGCGAGCAATGCACCATCGAGGGCGCGGAAGTCGAGCATTCAATCCTGCTCGCCGGTGCCTCGGTCCGGGGGCCTCGCCGGAAGGATGGAGTCGTCACTCCTCGGGCGCAACGTACGCGTCGGCCGCGACCACCGCCAGCCCCGCCCCTACCGCTTCCTGGTAGGCGACAACTCCGAGATCGGAATCCTGTGATCGCCCGCGCCGTCGGGGATGGAGCCGGGTACTAGGGCTCGAGCGCGGCGCCCAGCTCGCCCATGTGCGCGAGCAGCCCAACGCGCGCCTGGTCGGAAACACGCCCGCTCTGCCCGGAATCGTTGCGAGCGATGATCGCGGAGTTGATCGCGATTCGCTCGGGCGCGTCCCAAGCGGCGAACGGCCGTTCAGAGAACTCGCGTGAGCGCACCACGTCCCGAGCGGCAGTTTGCGCATCGACGCCGTCAGCAAGTCGCTTGCGCACGGCCGGGACGACGAACTCCCAGTAGTCGCGGACGGCTCGCGCCCCGTCAAGCCCGGTCGTGGGGCCGTGACCCGGGACAATGACGCGTGGTCCTAACTCGATGATGCGGTCGAGCCCGGCGATCCAATTCTCCACCGGGCCCACCCACATGATCGGGGTGACGCCCACGAAGACAAGGTCGCCCGCAAACACGACGCGTTCATCGGGCGCATGCACGATCAGGTCGCCCGGACTGTGCGCCGGGCCCACCTCGATCAGCTCGACTCTTCGCCCTCCGACCTCAAGCTCCATGGCTCCGCTAAAGGTCTCGGTCGGAAGCGTCAGCGATATCCCCTCGAAGTCATAGGCGGCGAGCAGGCGTGCGAAAGCGCCCACGCCCACGAGTTCCCGGGCCCGCGGGATGGCGGCGAGATCGAGGCGCTCCGCGTGACGCGCGATCGATTCCGGGAGCAGCGCGACCGCGCGCCCCAGCGGATCCCGAGCCTTGATCGTCTCCAGGCCCGCGCCGACGCGGCTAAACAGACGTAGCCGCTTAGGCTCCTCTCGCATCATGTCCACTGCGGTCGCTTCCGTGGATGTGATGTTCGCGTCTGCCAGAAGCTGGTTGCCCCAGCAATGGTCGCCGTCGGCGTGCGTGTTGACGAGCCGCCTGATCGGTGCAGCCACGGTGTGGGGCGCGATGGCCCAGAGCATCCGCCGCGTGAGCCGGAGGTCCCACAAC
>DASYAP010000171.1:0-10310 GCA_036501265.1 Solirubrobacteraceae bacterium
GTTACGGATCTAGCCCAGGCCGGGGAGAACACCTCGGTCACGATCGTCCATGTGGTCGAAACCGGTCGTGGCGCGGGCGCGGCCTTTCTGCCGCAGCGTCAGGAGGAGGACAAAATCATCGAGCAGCTTAAGGCGATCGAAGGTGATCTTCGAGCGAAGGGGTTGGACGTCTCCTTGCAAATCACCGACGAGGTGGGAGTGCGGCCCGCGCACGAAATCCTCGAGGTCGCCCGCGCGAAAGGTGCGGATCTAATCATTCTCGCCAGCCGTGGCGCCTCGGCTATCGGCGGGTTGATCCTTGGCAGCACTGCTCATCGATTGCTGCATGTCGCGCCGTGGCCCGTCCTCGTCGTGCCCAGCGAACGCCGCGCCGCGCAATAGCCAGAGCGCGAGTCCACGGTGCCCACAAGCTCGCGTGGAACCCCGGCTCCGGTGCGTCTACCTGGACGAGTTGGTAACCGCTCCTTCGAAACCGCCGTTTGCAGCGAATTTTTAGGTGCGGCGGGTGGGTTCGGACACTTCGCAATCGCCAGCGTTCATCGGCACTTTGCTCATGCGCCAGTGGCCGGATTGTGGCCGAGCGCGCCGACGGCTCGCCCTCGCTTGTGGCCGTGATCAGCTGCGAACGACCATCTTCACGCGGTCGCGCGCCAGTCGCTCGTCCGGGTGCCCGTACAACGTCTGCACCAGCCGGCCACCGTCGGTGTGGCCGAGCTGCAGCGCAACGTCTGCCGAGGACAGCCCGCGCTCGAGCAGGAGCGTCGCGCACGCATGGCGAAGCTCGTGCAGGTCAAGGTCGCGCCCGGTCTCGGCGCGCCACGCGGCGCTCACAGGACGCCACAGGTAGTACAGCGACCCCCTGACAAGCCGCCGGCCACGCGGGGTGTGGAACACGTAGGGCGAGTCGGTGCGCCGCGCGAGCATGCTCAGCGCCTGCAATACCAGCGGTGGCAGCACAATGATCCGCTCGGGGGGGGCGAAGCGCCCCAGCCAGCGCACCGCCGCTCGCTGGTTGCGGTCGGGGTCGCTGTCGCGGAGTACTAGGCACATGCCGAGCGCGTCGTCGAGCGCGATGCGCGGTAGCTCCTGGGCTGCTGGGAGCACCAGCAGCTCGTTGCCGATCTCGAGGGCTCGCTTAAAGCGGACGTAGGCGCTGCCGCCGCTGGTCACTACGAACACATGTCCTGATGGGAAATCCCACGGAACTCCGATTCGACTGTCTGCGGCCAGCAGCGGTCGGCGCCTCGGGGACAAGAGCGACCCTCGCAATACATCGAGTACATGTCCCTCGGAACAGTGGCGGCGTATGACCGCGTGCTCGAGCGCCGCCGCGCGGTCGCCCCTCGCTCGCCACTTCCGCGAGGCAGAGGGCCTGTCGATCAAGCAGATCGCCGAACGTCTTGGGCGTTCACAGGCGACCGTCAAAGCCTACTTCTACGACCCCACCGGCGAAAAGGCTCGCGCCGTCAAGGCCCGCCACCGGGGACTATGCCGCGGCTGCGGCGCCTACACTCAGCCGCGCAACGGCAAGGGTGACGCGTACGCGTACTGCAAGGCCTGCCACCCCGGCGCAATCAAGCCGCGCTGGACGAGGTCGCTCGTGCGCGAATCGATGCGCGAGTGGCGCGAGCGCTTGCCCTCTTCATACGACTGGTCGCGTACACATGCGCGCCGGCGCGGCGGCGAGGCGCTCCGCCGCCTGGGCGAAGGAAGGTGGCCTGCACCGAGTGTGGTCACGTGGCTCTTCGGCTCGTGGGTTGCGGCACGTGCGGCTGCGTTCGCAGCGACACCGGACGCGAGTGGCGCCTCTGCACCACAAGCGAGTTTCCGCCTGGCAGTGAGTCGCCCCAAAGCGGCACCTGCACGCGGCACGTCGCTCAGCCACTTCGGCCCCACGTCGATGCCGAGGACATGAGACGACCCGGGGGGTTTTGTCCGTGAGCGCCACGGTCGTGCGGCTGCGCCGTGCAGACGCGCTACTGGCGAAGCGGCAGCTTGCCGCCCACCTGAGTCGGTCCACGCGCTGGATCGAGCTTCGGGTACGCGAGGGCATGCCCTCCGAGCCACCGACCCGTCGGTTTCCGCACCGCCGGTTCAGGCTCGTAGACGTCGAAGCGTGGCTCGCCCAAGGCCAAGAGAAACCCAGCACAGACCACGAACGGATCGTGCAGCTCGAGCGGCAGGTGGCTACGCTCGCCGCGACCGTACAGCAGCTAGCCCGGAGGGCGGAGTAGTGGCGATCATCAAGCGAGGCGACAGGTACGGCGTGCGCGTCTGGGATCCCGCACGCCGCCGGCACCGGTGGCTCGGAACATTCCCGACCCTGCGCGAAGCGAAGCGCGTCGAGGCAGACGCGACCCTTCGCCCTAGGACCGGGGCGAGCCTGACAGTGGAGCAGTGGTCGCGCGCGTGGCTTGCGAACTATGCGCGGCCGGCGGCCTCAAGCCGGCAGACCTACAAGTACGCGGTTCGGCGAATCGTGAAAGACCGGCGGACAATCAGCTCACAACGCTCATCAACGCGGAGGTTGACGCGAAGACGCGCGATTTGGAGGATGCGGTCGCGTACTTGCGGGACCACATGGCCCGGATGCTGCTGCTCCGGGCTTCCCGGTTGCCGTTGACTCGAACGTGTTGTTGCAGTGCCAGCGCCTGGACAACGTGAACTGGCGGCCACGGCTTCCCTTCTCACCACGCTCGCTCTGACGCCTCGGATCCCGTCGCGTTCGTGACGCCCAGGACAGGCGCCTCAAGCCTCACACCCGTGCCGCAGCCCGGCAGAGCGCATCGGCTACACGATTCAGGACCCTGAGGCACCCGTTGCGTGAGAGAGCCCACCGGATGTTCGTCCCAAGCAAAAGCACGACACGGCTGCCCCCCCAAGGGAGCTATCGCGTGATTCGCCAATCTCGGGGCTGCGCGCGGTCGGGATAAAAGCCAGAACGACCCGCTCGGTCGGCTATAGCGCGAGCCTGGTTCTCCAACAGCGCCTCATCATCCTGAGCCCCGCATCGCCGCCACGATCGCCCGACGGTCGCTGAGTCGCGCTTGCAGCGCGGCGGTGCGAGGTGGGCAATGCGGTGCTCGCCGCAGCATCAAACCAAGCCCCGACCCGCCTCATTGCCGCCGAGGAAGATCCTTGAGCGCAATCTTCGTGGTGTGCTTGGGTCGGCTGGTAGCACGCTCGCTAGGTTGCCGCCGCGCCAGGAGGGGTAGTTTCATCCTCTAGTGGGAAGCGACGCTGACAGCTTGAGCGAGACCTACCCGGCGGTCCCTGAGTCAGTGCCACGCGCGCGCCGCGCCGTGTCCGCGATCGCCGCCGCGGCCGGTGCCAGCGGCGAGCAGCTCGACGCGGTTCGCCTAGCGGTCTCAGAGGCCGTCACCAACGCCGTCAAGCACGCCTACCCGGGCCGCCACGGTCCTGTCGAGGTCAGCGCGGCGATCGCCTCCGAGGAGCTGTGGCTCCTCGTCGCCGACGACGGCTGTGGCCTGCGCGCCGACCGGCCAAGCGCCGGTCGAGGGCTGGGACTCGCCCTCATCGCGCTGCTAAGCGACGGACTCACGATCACAAAGCGCTCCTCAGGCGGGATCGAGCTGCACATCCGATTCAAACTCGCCGGCCGGGTCAACCCGGATGCCGGAGTGCGATCTGGCCAGGATCGGGCGAGCGATCGTCAGTCACGCGGGTCGGCGGCCTCGGCGACGCCGCCCGCCTCCCGGCGCTTCGCGACAACCACATAGGCCGGCGTCGCGTGGATCACGCTCTCGACCTCGGGATACTCATGGCCGGGGATCACGACAAACCGTCGCGGGTGGGCGCGAATCCGCTCGTACTCAGCGGGCGTTAGCTCGACCAGGCGATTGCAGTCCGACCGCGCGCACTCGCAGCGGTAGGCCGCGTGCTGATCCTCCTCGCCCGGCCATTGACCACGCTCGATCGCTTCATTGACCTGGCGAGCAAGGGCCTCGTTCGCGGCCACCAGCCGTTCGCGATCGCGATCCACACGCTAATCCTCTCAAGCGGCGTGCTTAGATGTGCAGTCGATTAGCGACCCCGGAGACGCCCTCGGTGGGACAAGCTGCGGCTACCCGGCGCCACCATCCCGGACTCCTCCTTCGCCGCCTAGCGGAGTAACGGAGGCGACGCTGCCCAGCGTCGCTCAAGCGCGCTAGCAACTCCGGCGGGGCAGGGCCAACGGGCCTTGGGGGTGGTGGCACGACCGCTATGGTCGACTGCCCTCCTCCTATAGGCGACCTGGCTGATACGAGCACGGTCGTGGTCGCGGCCAGCTGCGCCAGTTCGCCGGGATCGGACGCGAGCTGGCCTTTCGCGGAGTCGTCAATGCGCCCTGCTCATCGCGCGACCCTGACTGTCATCGGCCGCCGGTCGGTGAACTTGTCGTTGCCCAGCCCGGCGGGCGCGGCGCAACGGCCGCGCCCGGGAGCACAGGGTCATGTCAGCGCGCGACGGGCACCTGCTCGTCGGCCTGCGCCGCTTCGGCGCCCTCCTTCGCGGCCTCGGCCTGGGTCAGCTGGCGGTTGACGTGATCCCAGTCGAGGTTGCGGAAGAACGCGTCAACGTACCGCTTGCGTCCGTCGGGGGTGGCTCCGAAGTCGCCGACGTAGGCGTGCTCGTAGACGTCGAGGACGAGCACCGGGATCATGTTGTAGACGGCCCAGAGGTTCTGGGTGTCCATGATGTAGTTAAACAGCGAGCCGTCGTTGAGGTCGTAGCCGACCATCACCCAGCCGCGCGCTGCGGACGCCGCCTTCCTGATGGCGTTGTTCCACTCCTTGAGCCCGCCGTGGAACTCGTCCTCGATCAGCTCGGCGAACCGTCCGTTCGGCTCGCCCCCGTCACCGCCGAGGTGGCCGAAGTACAGGTCGTGGTTCTTGAACCCCAGCAGCGCAAACGTGTAGTCGATCGACACGGCTCGCAGCGGTGAGTAGACCTGGTTTCCCTCGACCTCGGAGTAGTCAAACTCGTTGAGGATCTTCCGGCACTCGTTAGCTTTCTTCGCGTAGCCCTCGTAGAGCTTGAAGTGATCGTCCATTGTCTGCTTCGAGATCCCGTCGAGCTCCTTCTCGAACGCCGGCCATTTCCGCGTCTTCAGATCGGTCCAGGGCATATTGCCTCCTTCTCGTCGTTTCCCACTGGTCTACCCACGGACGCCCCGGATACATCACCACAAACCGTCTAGGCCGACAGCTTGGAGCTGGAGATCCGCGTCGCTAGATCACCGCCCGTAGCGCTCGGGAGCGTCCTGCCGATGGACCCGGCCGCGATCTCGGTGCTCCTCTCAGCCAGCTAGGCGAGCTCAAGCAATGAATGGTTGTGGCAGCCGCTGCTGATCTGCGTCGCACCTGATGGCGAACCGCCGCGTTGCCACGCCCCCCGAGTTTCTCGGGCTCTTCGCCTCTCCGCCTCGACGCGCTCGCATTCTCGGGCCAGCCACATTCATGACATCTCAGAGCGCCGCCGCGGGAGTTCACGCCTCTGCGCCAGGCTGCTGTCACATTCTCGAGCCCCTGGGCGTCATGGGTATGGATGCGTCGCCCGATGAGAACGCCCTGTTTGAGGGGTCTAGTGACACAGGAGTACCGATCAATGAGCACCCCCATCCCCGACAAGATCGTCCGCGAGTTGGATCGCCGAACCAGTGACGGCATCGACGTGCGGCTGCTGTGGGACTCGGTCGCGGACGAGGTCGTGGTCGCGGTGCACGACACGCGGACCGATGAATCATTCGAGCTCCAGGTGGCGGCCACCGACGCGCTGCTGGCGTTCCATCACCCGTACGCCTACGCGAACTGTCCCCCGGCCGGTCACTCGATCGTCGTATGAGCGTGACCGCCCAGCAAAGGCCCGTGAGCTCTCGAGCCCAAACGTGAGCGCGGCTGCGCAGCAGTCCAGCCGCGCGGCTGTGGGCTCCCAGCGACGCCGACTTCGCTCGGGCCTGGTGACCGCCGGCGTGCTGTCGATTTTGTTGGCAGGCTTGGTGCTGGCTATTCCAGGTCTAGCGACGGTTGGCCACCGGGTAGCTCACGCCTACTGGGGGTGGATCGTGCTGGGCGCGGGCCTTGAGCTCGCATCTTGCGTTGGCTACGTGCTGGCGTTTCAGGGAATCTTCAAGGAGGTCCCGACGCGCTTCGCGGCGCTTGTGGCTACAGCAGAACAGGCATTTGGGGCTGTTGTGCCGGTAGGCGGCGCGGGCGGGATCGCGGCTGGCGGATGGCTGCTCTCACGCGCCGGAATCCCGCTGCGCGCCATCGCCAAACGCTCTGCAGTCCTCTTTTTGCTGACGAGCGCAACCAACGTGGCGACGCTGGTACTTGCCGGCGCAGGACTTGCCATAGGGATCTTCGCCGGGCCACGCGACCTCTTGCTAAGCGGGGTGCCTGCTGGTGTGGGTTTAGCAGTGCTGATCCTGTTTCTCGGTCTGGCGCGACACGCTTCGCACCGCAGCGGGGCCGGCTCGTCACGGTGGTCGCGCGTGCTCGCTGCAACCGCAGGGGCGAGCGCCACAACGCTCCAAGCCATCCGGCGACCTGGCTGGCGCCTCGCAATCGGCGCCCTCGCCTTCCTGCTGTGCGACATCGCCGTGCTGTGGCTGGCGGTTCACGCACTCGGCTACGACGTCCCCGCCGCGCCCTTGCTCTTGGCGTATCTAATCGGGTACCTCGCCAACGCCATACCCATTCCCGGCGGAATCGGCGTCCTCGATGGAGGCCTCGCCGGCGCGCTGGTTCTCTATCACGTTCCCGCACCCGCCGCGCTAGGGGGAGTGCTCCTCTACCACGCGCTGGCTCTCTGGATCCCAACCCTCTCAGGAACGGTCGCGTTCATCGCCGCACAGCGCCAGATCAACACAGGTGCCATCACATCGAGACCCGCGCACGCTCCGGGTGATTCCGGCCTCGCTACATCGGTTAAGGATGACGGCCCAGGCCGTTGCGCTACGCGCGAACGACGACCCCCATCAGCGATTCATCAAGCGTGTAGCCCGCGCTTCTCCGAATGCGGCTGACGTCGCTCGGGGGGCTCGGCCCCGTCCGGGAGGATCGAGAGCCAGGCTCCTGGGATCCGATTGGCGAACAGGCGGGCTTGGTCGGGATGAAGTCCTGTCCAGTTGCCCGACCATAACTGAGGCGACGCGTCGATCCGGGCGAGTCGGCCGGCGGGCTCAATGGACCGCGGCCGGTCGGCACCTCTAACGCAGCCGCCCTACCGCGCGTGTTGGATCGACTCTGAGCGCACAAAAAAGAGCTGCACTCCAGCACCCACGCCGGTAAGGGCTCTACCGAGCCGACGAGCTGACCCCCGCACTGCGCCCTCGCGCCCGAGCGTGACCGGCTCGCGTTCCTCCTGCCTGCCGCAGGCTCACGCCGCGCGCTCATTTGCCGGATGCCCGGCGTGGCGCGCTGACTAAGTCATTACAGCCGCAGATTCCTGTGGCCAGCATCCGCACGGGGCGGTGTGGTCGAATGGCAGTCGGCCGTGGCGGCGCTCGTCGTCGGCGGGGCCGACGAGCGCCTCCGCTGGTACGCGTGCGTACGCGACCAGTCCAGCGAGGAGGGCAGTCGGCCGTAACACGCTCGTCCCATTCGCCCATCGGCTCAAGCGCAGGCCCCGGGTCCAACCCGGCTTAATCGCGCCAGGGTGACAGGATTGTGGTAGGCGTCGCCCTTGCCGTTGCGCGGCTGCGTGTAGGCGCCGCAGCCACGGCACACGCCGACGTAGCGCGCATTACCGCACGGGCCCTCTCACGGGGGTCGTACAACCACGCCTTGAGGGTCGCCGGCGAGTGGCCCAAGCGCCCAGCGATCTGTGCCATCGCCAAACGCTCCGCCTCGCGGAAGTGGCGGGCGAGCGCGACTGCGCGGCGACGCTCGACTACTCGGTCGTACGCCGCCCGTTGCCTTAGCGAGTCCATGCGTCCGAGGTATGGCTCGAGGCGGAGTCTTCCCGAGTCGCAGCAGCCGGCCGATTGTTCTACCGGAACAGCTCCATCTCACCCGCGGCCTGGTGGGCTCAGGGGCCGATTCCGGGCCCCGATGTCTGGTTGGCCACGCGGAGCTTGTTGATGGTGTTGTCGTCGGCGTAGGCGACGTGCGCGAACCCCGTGGTCGGGTCGACCGTCTCGGAGATGAAGTCGAGCAGGTTACGGTTTGAGTTGGGATCGACGCAGGCGATGCCCAGGTTGCAGATGTCGCCAACGTGAATGGGCGTGGTGGTGACGGCGCCGGTTGCCCAGGTGGCCTTCCCCGGCCCCGCCGTGAGGTTCAGCGACTGGCCCGCGTACAGGTTCCAGTTGCAGGTCGGCGGATAGGTCGGGGGGTTGCCGGTGACGGGACCGGCGCAGCCGCCCGGGTCGAACTTGCCCGCGGGATCGGTCGGTTCGATCTGGTTGGTGTGGAGCCACGCGACGTCGACCTCCCCTGGCTTGCCTGCAGCGATCGCGGGGAAGACGTCTGTCTGCGGGCTGCTCGAGGGATCCACCTCGTAGGCGGCCTTGGCAGTTCCGGGGAGCGCGCCCCCGCCGCCGTCCCAGGTGCTGCCGCCGTTGGACGACCACGCCACCCACACGTGGTAGGCGCAGCTCGGATCGGACTGCACGGTGCCCGCGGTGGACTCAGCCGCGCAGATCCCGGGGTTGTCGCTAGGGGCCGGCGTGGCGAAGGAGAAGTAGGGGTTTCCCTGGTTGTCGAGCGCGAACGAGACAAACGGGGTCGAGGTATCGTGGCCAACCCCGGCGTCGTAGGCGAGCTGGGGCGTCCAGGTCGCGCCGCCGTCGTCCGAGTAGGCGATGAACAGGTTGTGGAACGCCTGCGCCATCGACACGTTGCAGCCGGTTCCCGCGCTCTCTGGATCCGAGGCGATCCAGGCCACGTAGATGCGACCCGGGTGCGGTCCGGTCTTCTCAATCCTGGCCCCCGCCGGTACGGTGTTACACGCCGACTCGGCCTGGGCGACGGCGCCCTGGCTGGTGCCGCTCGCGGTGAGGTTGGCGAGGACATCGATCGGTGCGCCAAATGTCTTGCCCCCGTCCGATGAGAGGTTGACCCAGATCTGACTCGGCCCGAAGAAGTCGTGGTACATCAGCACGACCCGGGCGGTGTTGGTGGTGCCGCCCTTAGGGATGTAGGCATCTGCCCACGGACGGTCCACCCCAAAGGGCGAGCAGCTCGTGCCGCAGACGTTGCCGCCCAGCTGGTCGACGTTGTTGTTGCCATACATCCAGGTTTGGCCGTCGTCGAGCGACTTCCACACGTCGGCCTGAAGCGGGGCGGTCGACTGGCTTCCCGCCAAGTTGCACAGATACAGCGCGTTTGACTGGTCGGTGAAAACGCAGTCATCCCCGCTCGAAGTGTCGGCGGTGGTGGTCTGCGTCCAGGTCGAACCGTGATCGGTCGACTTGTAAAGGATGGTCCCCCCGCTGGGCGTGGTGTCGTAGAGCTCACCCTTGCCGTTCGCGGTGATGCTCGGCTCACCGCCAAACGCCCCAACGTTCGCGAGGCTGTAGCCCGGCGCCTTCGTGGCCTTCGCTCCCGCCACGCCCGGACATAGAGCCGCATAGCCGCCAGCGACCATCACTACACCAGCCGCCATCGCCAGAACGCGGCCACGAATAGATCTCATTGATCCGATCCTCCCTCGGCCTGGATAACCGACTAGACCAACAAGTCATAGAGAACCGCGGGGCGGGTGTCAAGCGAGAACCCGCAAGGCATCGTCGTGACGGACGGCAGCACGCAGGTGACCAAGAGAGCCATCCGCTTTACGGGTATTAAAAGGACAGAAAAGGACAGCGACGCCGGGGACGCCCAGGAAGAACGCATAAAGAGCTCCGGAGCCGAGTGGTGCGCACTCGGGCCCTCGGGCAAGAAGGTCGATCTCTCCTGACCTTGATCGACCCCTGTCATGAGCGGCGCAGAACACCGCCTGCTCACGAGGCTCCGTTGGGGGGCGGGAGTCGCGAAGGCTCCCGCCCTCGCCATGTGAAAGCGGACATCGGCCTCTGCTTAAGTCTCGGCTTGAATCGTCGCGGCGCGGATCTCGCTCACGGCTCAACCTCCAGCGCCGGGTCGGGGGTCCTTCCGGCTGGGTTGCCCGGTGCTAGTAGCAAGGTGGATCCCCCAGCTCGGGGAGGCTTGGTCCGTTTTCAGCAGGGTGGGAAGGATTCGCTGGCGCCCGCGTCTGACAGGTAGACGCGAGAGGTACCAAACGAACGAAGGGAGGAGCCTATGTGGATCTCCAAGCGCGCTCTGATCACGCTGCTCGCCGCCGCGCTCGGAGTCTCGTCGATGGTG